>CAYYYU010000025.1:0-14631 GCA_964476175.1 uncultured Nitrosopumilales archaeon | reverse complement strand
GAGGGAGATCGTCGACAGGCGGGCGGGAAGGAATCTGACTCAGGAGGAAGCCGACCAATTGGCAGCGGAGCTCAACGGGATCAAGCTGTCCGGTGCCGGCTTCGAGTTCAGAGCGACCATAGGGTACAGAGGAGTGCTGGTCATCAGGGGGGATGGGAGGCTCGCGGCTTCGATCTCCAACACCGACCCGGCATACGCCAAGGTGGCCGGTTTCGGAGCAGCAAGGGCGACGAAGGCAGGGGAAGCGATATTGAAGAGCCTTCCTGAGGAGGAGTCAGACGCTTCCCGCCGTGCCGCGCAGCTCGTCAACGAGTTCACAGAGAAAGCCCTTCGCGTCCTCTCGGAGAGCAAGGTGAACAGGCTCCGGGTTTCAGAGGGGAAGTTCGCCGCAAACTGCGTGCTCCTCCGGGACGCCGGGGACCACCTGCCGAAGGTCGCGTCCTTCGGGGAGAAGTACGGGATGAAGGGGACCGCCCTGGTGGAGATGCCGGCAGAGGTCGGGATAGCGAAGCTCCTTGGGATGAAGATGGTCAAGATACGGGACCGGAATGACATGAAAGAGAAGGCTCTGCTATTCAGGAGAGAGCTGAGAGAGGGGAGCGTGGTCTACGTCCACATAAAAGGCCCAGACGAGTTCGGGCACGACGGCGACGCGGTCGGGAAGAAGAAGTGCATCGAGCTGATAGACAGGGACTTCTTCTCCGTCGTCCGGGAAGCCCTGGGGGACGCACGCCTGGGGGTCTCGTGCGACCACGCGACCCCGTGCACGATCAAGATGCACTCTGACGACCCGGTCCCCCTCCTCATTGCCTCAGACGCGAAGGGGGACGGGATGCGGTTCACTGAGCGGAACGCGCGCAAAGGCTCTCTCGGGTTGCTGAAGGGGAGGGATGTGCTGAGAAACGTTATTCGGGGTCCCGCCGGTCCTAGACGCCGAGCTTCCTGAAGCGCCTGACCCCGGCTATCGCGACGTCAATCGTTTCTTCAATCCCGGCCCCGACCTTGAACTGGTTGGTCGCCCTGTTGGCCACGACAGCGAATAGGGCACCGGCCTTCAGGCCGAAGACCCTGGCGAGCGTGAAGAGCGTGGAGGACTCCATCTCGAACCCCAGGACGTTCGCAGCCCTCAAGTCAGCGATCAGGCTAGCCTTGTCTGAAGGGAAGTAGCCGCCGAAGGATTTCCTTCCCTGACCGACGTAGAACGAGTCCGTCGAAGCGACCGTTCCCACTGCGAAAGGCTTCCTCCTGGACACTGCAGCGTCCCGCAAAGCGACCACGACCTCCGGGGTGGCGACTGCAGGGTAGCCTGGGGGGACGTACTGGCCGGAAGTCCCGTCCATCCTCACTGAGGAGTCTGCGATTAGGACCGAACCGACCTTGACCTTTGGTGAAATAGAACCGCAGGTCCCCACCCTGACCATGACTTGGACCCCGAGCCTCGCGAGTTCTTCCACAGCGATCGCGGCAGCCGGGCCGCCGATCCCCGTGCTCATCGCGACGACGTATTCGTCCCCGATGTATCCACCGTAGCAGGCATACTCCCGGTGCGAAGAGAGCTGGGTCGGGTTACGGAACCGTCGTGCGATCAGCGGGACTCTGTCAGGGTCCCCGGGGAGCAGCGCAATCCGACCGACGTCCCCTTTCCTCAGACTGATGTGGTATAGCTTCCCCTGTTCATCTCGTGGTTCGAGCGCCATGCCGCCATCCCCCCTCTACACTCCCAGCGCTTCGAGTTATCAATGGTTCGGGGCGTTCCTAGCGAGGAGCCTCGTAGCAGCTCCTGCATCTAGGCTCGTACATCTCCTTCCCGCCGACGACGATAAGGGGGGAGTCGATCGGTGCAGGCTTTCCGGCAAGAAGCCTTTGGGTGCGAGTCGCCTCCTGCCCGCAGACCACGCAGACCGCGCTGAGGTACCTGACCCTGTCCGCCCTGGCAGCTAGTTCCATTGTGGTCTCGAAGGGCTCGGCCTTGAAGCTCAGGTTGAGACCGCAAGCAATCACCTTTCTTGTGTCGGCCAGCCTGTCGAGGATTGGGACGAGGCCTCTGGGAAAGAAGTTCACCTCGTCGACCCCGATTGCATCGAGGTTGTTGGAACTGGCGATCTGAGAGATCCTGCGGAGTCCCCAGGCCGTGGGGGTCACTGTGTATGCATTGTAACGGAGGCCATTGTGGGTCACTACCTCCTTCGAGCTGTACCTTGTGTCGAATGCCGCCTTGAAGATGGCGCCCTTCCTCTTCGCGTAGACTTCCCTCTCGACGAGCCTGATCAGCTCCGAGGTCTTGCCCGAGAACATGGGACCGATTATGACTTCAAGGGTCAACGCCGGTCGGGCCGGTCTGCCAGGGATTTATCGGTTCCTGGTCTGCAATTGGCACGATATCAATCACTTTCAACCACCTCCCCTGATACTTCTGACTTGAAGTTCTCCCTATTCCTATCCATGTGCTCCGTCGGGCACTCGGAATAATGATGACGAACGAGACCGAATCCCTCCCGTCAACGCGCATCTCGGCCGTGAAATCGATTTCGTCAAGCTTCGCGAGTCCTCACGAGCTTGATTCTCTGTTCGAGACCTTTCGCCTCATGTGCAACGAAGCCACCAGAATCGCGGTGCAGAGTGAACCAACCAACAGGTTCGGTCTAATCGAACTTGCCTACCCGCAACTCAAGGCGTACGGCCTACACACTCACTACGTATTATCTGCATGTGAGGTGGCCTACTCTGTCTACAGGAACAAGAGGCGGAAGGCTGTCCCATACATCGACAAGGCCTTCCTCGAGCTCGACAACCAGTCATACACTCTCGACCACCTCCTGCTCAGGATTCCCACAACACCACGACAATTCATCTTTCTAACCCTGCAAGGCTCGGACTACCAGAGGAAGCGATGAGAAGGAACGAGGCGGCGACGGCTCCAATCCTTCGAGCAGACGGGGGGAAGTCAGGTCTTTGATATACGAACCCAAGACTTGTCGGAACCATCGGTTCCCCTAAGGTCCGCGTACATTGCAACCTCGTCCAGGTGCCTTCCGTCCCTGAGCATCTTGTTCGGCACAACGCCGACTCTCCGATACCCCACCTTCTCGTAAAGATGAATCGCGGCCTCATTGATGGAGAAGACGGTCAGCTCGATCAGCCAGACCCCGCTGCACAGAGCTTCGCGGAGGACCTCGGTCATCAGCCTCTCCCCGACACCCACGCCTCGGTAGCCTTCGAGGATGACTATGCCGAGCACCCCGGTGTGCCGAATGTCCCTCGGCTTTCGCCTCCTCACGTCACAGTGCCCTACTAGCTTCCCGTCGACGAAGGCTCCCAGGCTCACCACCTCCTTCTTCCTGACACCGTTTATGATCATGTTCAGGAATTTCTTTTCATCCTTCTTGGTCAGGCGCTTGTCGAATGAGATAATCCCCAAGTCACGGTTGGTCTTCTTCTCCCTCGCCAGCGTGTTGGCGAACGTCACCAGGGAGTCGATGTCGCTTCTCTTCAGCGCTCGAATGACGACATGTCTTCCGTCATCCACTGTGAACTCAGCGACTGGTTTGACGGGCTTCAACAGCCCCCTTCGGTCGGCTTCGCCCTTGAACGTTTCTAGGCCGCCAAACAGTCTCCGCCCTCGTCCATGAAGAGACGGTCGAGGTCTTGGCCCTTCCTCGCTACAGCGAATTTCCCCTGCCCGTCCCTCATGAGGACAAAGGGCCTCGGCTGGCTGTGGAAGGGCATGTTCATCACGATCGAGTATGCGCCCACGTCACGGAAGACCGCCAGCTTCCCCATTTCGGCCCCTCCGAGCTTTGACCTGCTTGAAGTCGGGAAGACGTCAAGAGGGTCGCAGAGCCTCCCCACGAGCACGGTCTTTTGCGAGGGCTGCTTCCCCCCTGGGACCACTTCGACAGGGTACTCGTGCCTCAGAAGAGCAGAGTCGAGAAGCACGTGGTAGCCGGCGTCCACGTAGACGTACCTGTTCCCCCCGAACTGCTTGACGTTCACTATCCTCGAAACTAGGACGGCCGACTCGGCTGTGAGGAACCTCCCGCTCTCGGCGACCAAAGTGAACCTGCACCCTATGCTTTCGATCAGGCTGTTGAGTTGCCCGACTATTCTTGCCGCCAGGTCCCTCGGAGAGGGGACGCGCCTGCCGTACGACACCGGGAGCCCTCCACCGATATCGATCGTCTTCACCTCGAACGCCCCCAACTGCCTCCGTGCGTCGAGGATGAAACTTTCGAGCTTCTCGATTGCCTCGGCGTAGCATTGAAGGTCTTCGATTTGGCTCCCCAGGTGGAAGTGGAAACCCTCGAACTTCATTCCGGGGGAGGAGAGGACCTTCTTGAGGACATTGAAGGCGCTGTCCTGGCTGGGGCCGTCAAACTGCATTCCGAACTTGCCGTGTCCCATTGAGCCCCTCAACTCCGCATGGACGTGGACCTCGGGGTTGACGCGAATCATCACATTGGCTTCGGTGTTGGTCTTCGTGATCGCCCCGGACAGGTTCACCAGTCCGTTGTAGCTGCCCACCACCACCTTCCTGACCCCCTGCTTGAGCACGCTTTCGTATTCGGCGACCGTCTCGGATATGCTGGTGTAGACGACGTCCTTCGCCGACCCCCCGCACCTCGACAGAAACTCTAGCTCTGACGGAGCAGTGAGGTCGAACATTATCCCCTCACTGACGAAGGCTCGAATAACAGAGGGATTGAAGTTCGCCTTCACAGAATACGCGACTCTGAAGGCGCTCTTGAACTCGGTGAAAGCCTGCTCAATCTCCGTGACCTTTCTCCTCAGGGTACTCTCGTCAATCAGGAAATATGGCGTGCCATATTTCTCGGCGAGACTGTAGAGGTCTCCTTCGGAAAACTTCGGCGCAGCAACCCCCGCTCGTGAGACGGGCTGTGCACGTGTGCCCACCAACTTTTTGTTAGCGGTCTCCCGTCCGAATTCATCTTAAAAAGATTGTCCCGTTTTCCGCGATTTCAGAACAGGTCTGCGCAAATTGTGCGGCCTGCAGTCAACTCCCAGACGGTCCACCGTCGTGCTGACCAGAAGGGTTCTAATCGCACCGCATGCCCGGAACTTTTGTGGTCCGACATTACCTGTACATTCTCCTCTGCAGCGACGACACCCTGTACACCGGCTACACCACGGACCCCAATCGCCGCGTCTCGGAACACAACTCCGGGAAGGGGTCGAAGTACACAAGGACAAGGCGGCCCACAAAGCTGGCCTATCTCGAAGAGAAAGGAACCCGGAGCGAAGCCCTCAGAAGAGAGGTCCAGATAAAAAGGATGAGCAGAAGGAGCAAACTCCTCCTATGCTCGAAGTATCGCGGCAGCGGGACGCAGAGCCCCAGCTAAGAAAAACGGCTGCCCGAATTGCTTGTGCTGTTGCTGTTCTTACTTGCCGACGACTATTTCGATCGAGGAGATGTTTCTCATCTCAGCGCCTTCGCCAACGACTTCGGTGTTGATGCCGATGTCCTTGACTCGGAATTGGCCGTTGCCGAGCCTCTTCGTGACGATTTCCGCCACGTCGACAGCCCTGCTGATGGCCATTCCCCTCGCCTTCACTACGATTTCGCCGGCTTGGGTCAGCTGGATGAGCGCGCTCATGGCGTAGCTCATGACTGGCTTCTTGCCTACGAATATGTGGTTGGACGGCGAGGTCCTTTGCATAGGGGCGCTCTGCTGCGTTGGTTGCTGCGCTGGCGAGCTGTGCTCAACCGCGCTTGGTTCCTCTGATTCGTCTGAGTCGGATTTCTTTCTTGGCATGTGACTGAACCTAGGAACCCACCGCCCCCTGTTCGCGTATTTAACACTATGGAGGCCGGGCTCTGTTGAGTTCTCGGTTTCTCGTTTTCCCTGTTAAACGTCGGCTGTTGGCTGGCACTCTGGATCATCGTCAGCCGTTTGTTCTCCCCCTCGACTTTGATTCCCGCCTCTTCAGCGAAGGTACTCGCGCCTGTCGGCCTCGTTGAGCGCGTTTCCTGTTTCGAGGAAGCGGACTACGTTCTCGGCAGCGAAGACCTGGGCAGCCCCGAGGGCTTCGGCGTCCTGAGCAGCGGCAGTGTGCATTGTGCCTGCGAAGTTCTGGAGCCCCCAGAGCGGAGAATCGAAGACCTCCTTCCCCCCCACCTTCCAGAAGACGTCGGTGGCGAAGCGGCTCTCAGGACGCTCCTTGAGCCACCTGATGACTGAATCCTTGTCGACCGTCTCCCCCCGCCCGATGTTTACCAGTATTGCTTCGTCCCTCGCTCTGGACAGTACTTCATAGTCGATGATTGACCTGGTCACGATTGTCAGGGGGAGGGCGTCGACGATCAGGTCTGCCCTCCCGATTACGGACTTCAGGTCCTCCACAGCGTGCCTTTCTTCAAAGTAGTCGAGCGCCTTGAAGGACCTCGAAACCCCGATGATGTGCATGCCGAGGGAGTCACGCGCCAGCCGCGCCACTTCGCTCCCTATTGCACCACAGCCGACGACCAGCAGCGTCTTGGACCTCAGGGACCTTGGAGGGAGCCGCTTCTGCCCGGCCTGGATTCCCTTGGCAACCCCAAGGGCTAGGCCCCAGGCGTGTTCTGCAACGGAATCTGTGTACCCACCTGCGTTCGAGAAGACTCGGACCCTAGGGGGGACGGATGCGAAGTCGAGCGCGTCAACGCCGGCCGACAGAGACTGAATCATTAGAAGGCTCTTCATCTTCCCAAGTAGCTCCTTCTTTGCCCGGGAGGGCCAGGTCATGAGGACCTCGCAGCGGCCGAGAGCTGTCTCGTCAGCTTCCAGCTCGCAGACGAGGTAGTTTGCGAGGACCCGCTTTGCCCTAGGGTCAAGGCGGTCGGTGATGAATACGCCAACGGACAATTTGGGTCAGCCTCGGCGCGACTACTTGATAAGCGCGGCTATGGGGATGTCCTGCGTTACCCCGTTGGGGAGCGAGCGCCTTATGGATACTGGAAGTGCGTCTTCTTCCATCTCGGCGGTCGCAACTTCGATGGGCCCCTTGTACTTTCCCTCCATCGGTATGAAGGGGGGAGCACCCATAGCGATCTGCAGCGACCTGGCGCCGACGATCCGCGCCTTCTCAAAGCGGGTGAGCTTCGGCGGGCCGATCTTGACCACGAAATCCGTTAGAGAGGGCTTTCTAGCCTTCCTTGGTGAACGAGCAGGAGACAACAGAGGGCCTCGGGTTGGGCTTGGCCCCGGGGGTCGTCAGATAAACGTTTCCCGTCCGTTTCACGAAAAGGGGATAAGTGCGGACGCGGAGGGGGTCAGAGATGGCTTCCCCTGTCCCGAACGCAGGTTCAGTCTCGCGCATACAGTGCCTGGTCCAGGTCAGGGGGAAGGGAGAAGCCAAGGTCGCCCTGCTCAGGCATCTCGCACCATTGACAGTCAACGCCATCACCGACTCGGTTCCGATCGACAGTCGGGTGAGCGTCCAGACTGCGATGACATGCCTGCTTACCAGCCTCAAGGTCGGGGTGGAGAAGCCCGCCAGCGCATTCGAGCGCGGAGACGTCGCCTTTCTGGCGAGCGGAAGCCTCCTCTGCGTCTTCCTCAAGGGGGCGAAGAGCGACAGGCCACTCAACCCTGTAGGCAAGGTCGAATCTGGGATGGAAGTCTTTGATGCCCTGAGGCCCGGGGACGTAGTCAGACTAACGATACCCACTGAGCTACCGGGAGCATAGCAGGGATCAGACAGCTCGTCCTGCTTGCCACTGCGGCTGCAGTTCCAGTCTACGTTCCTGGATGACGAGAAACCGGAGTGGCCCTACCGGGCAGGCTGGACTATGGTCCAGACGAAGTGACCGCTGAACCCGCCGGCCCTCGAGATCAGGTTCTTGCTCTCGAGGTTCCGGAGCAGTCCCATCGCGGTCGAGGCGTTCACTCCGAGCGCCCTGGACGCGCCGTGGACCGTAATCGCTCTCAGGGGAACCAAAGACTTCACCATCTCCGCTTCAGTCATCTTGGGCACCAGGAAGGGCAGGTGCTTCTGCTGCTGGGGTGCAACCTTCTGCTCCTTCCCTTTCTTCCCTTTCTGCGTTGGGCCAGGCTGCTCCTCCCCTTCTGAATCCTGCTTCTTCTCCATTGAAGCCAGTGACTTCTTCTTTACTCCACCCATTTTGTTCTTCCCTGCCCACCCCCGTTGCGGAGATAAGCATTTCTAAGACCTGTGGGTAGCAGAAAGTGCCGGAGTCGTCATTCTGAACCGTGAGGGGGTTTCGCGAAGATCGCTGCCGGGGGCTTTGGCGAGTCTTCGCGTGGAGCCGTAAGGAGTCGGATCTTGACAACCCTGATTCAGGGGGTCAGGAGCCGAGTTCTTGACACCATCATCAGGGATTGGGCGTAAGTAGGATTGGGATGAGTTCTGGAAGGACGTTAAAGTAGACCAGAACGCTCAAGTCGGGTGCCTCATTTGTGTCTCTCAAGGGGCGAATGTCAGAAACGCCAGTGGGGATCATTCCAGTGCCACCGTAGACGGGCCTCGCGCGGCCTTCATATGAATCTTGTTGCCTATCCCTCAATTATCTTCTTCACATCTAAACCCTTGATCATCTGCTCAACTTCCGAGACAATCTTCTTCTCTTGCTCCACCTTCTTCTGATAGATTGAGTCGAGTTTCGCTATCGCTTCGTCGGGCAGATGAATAATCTTGTCCTTCGTGACGATGGTCATGTCAGTCTGGGCTCCCACCCCCTGTGCCTTCTCGCTTCTGCGCTTGGCTTCATAGGACAATGCTAGACCCCGGTCCAGTGGCGTGTCCCGTACCTTGAAGTCGTTGGCAATGAAAGTCGTAGTGGCATGAATCTCTCCTGACCCGATGGCATGGTATCCTATGGAATCGAAACAGTGCTTCACGGCAGGGTTCTCGATACGGAAAATGTGACCGCCATTGTCGTCAACCCCAGCCAGCAGGATTCAAAGGTTGTAGTTGTATTGCTGCATTCTCTGAATGAGTAACGCCATCAGCTGTTGATTCAGCGCCATGTTTGCCTGATAAAACGACTGCAGATTGAGCCCATACGTTGAGAGAATCTCTTCGTTGATTTTTCCATTCCTAACCTGTTCGTACGCAATCCTCATCTGCTCCGCCAGAGCTGGGATGTCTCCTGCTGTCTGCTGCGCCATCAACACTTTGGTTTGATGCAATATTGGGGTGAGAGCGATGGCGGACCCGGCAGTCGCAACCCGCAGTTCTTTGCAATCTCCAAGCTCTTCCGGTAGTCCCCTTCATACTCGATATTTGGATTTAGTAGTGTGAGCATTCTGTCCGTGGCTACCACAATGAACTTGTTCTCGCAATTGGCAGCAATACAAATCGTCAAATTGTCCCGCCCCCCATCCGGCGCATTGTATCAGTCAACCATATGGGTATGCGGCAAGCGATTCTTACGCAGAAGTATCAATTGCGCGCGTGGCGGGCATTCCTCTCGAGTTGAAACCTCAATGGAACAAACCTCAACAGGCAGCACCCTCACGGCTAAAAGAGACAAAGCGGTTTTCCTGTTTTAACGACCACTCTGGCGTGAAAGTAAGCGTTTCTTCGATGACTGGGGAGCAGATTAAAGCCACCCCGTCCCCCGGCTGGGGCCATGAAGTACTTGGTCGTGGCTGAGCACTACGCCAAGCTCGAGGAAATATCCGGGCGGAACGAGATGACCGAGGTCCTCGCCCAACTCCTGAAGGCGACTCCAAGAGCAGAGCTCCCCACGCTTGCATATCTGACCCAGGGCAAGCTTAGACCCGACTACGAGGGGGTGGAAGTCGGGCTGGCGGAGAAGACGGCCCTCAAGATAATCGCCGCGGCCTCGGGTATTCCAGGGCAGACAGTCTACAAGGCGTACGTGAAAGCAGGGGACATCGGCACTGTCGCAGAGGAGCTGCTGCAGAAGAAGGCCCAGGGGACTCTGTATTCAGAGCCACTGACGCTCAAGAGGGTCTACGACACCCTTCTGCGGGTAGCTGGCCAGAGCGGGGCTGGATCCGTCGAGGTGAAACGGAGGGAACTGGTCAGCCTGCTTAACGATGCGTCTCCGATTGAGGCCAAGTTCATAATGCGCATGGTGACCGGGGAGCTCAGGCTCGGTGTTGCCGACTACACAGTCCTCGACGCTTGCGCCATCGCATTCCTCGGAGACAAGTCACAGAGACCGATGCTCGAACGGGCGTACAACGTGCACCCAGACCTGGGGCTCGTTGTCGCCATGGTCGCGAGTGAGGGGAAGAAGGGCATCGAAGAGGTAAGGGTAGAGGTGGGAGTTCCGATACGGCCCATGCTCGCCGAACGGCTCGAGTCGGCCGAGGCGATAGTGAAGAAGATGGGGGACGAGGTCGTAGCAGCCGAATACAAGCTCGACGGCGAAAGGCTCCAGATCCACAAGAAAGGCGAGGAGGTTCAGCTCTTTTCGAGAAGGCTTGAGAGGATCACCGGCCACTATCCTGATGCGGTCCAGCTCGTGAGGAAGAACGTCAGCGTGAGGACAGCGATACTGGAGGCCGAGGTCGTGGCTATCAACGAGGAGTCGGGGGAGTACCTCCCGTTCCAGGAGCTGATGCACCGGAGGAGGAAGCACGGTGTCGAGAACGCAGTCGAGCAGTACCCGGTCGCCCTGGTCTTCTTCGAGCTCCTCTACGCAGGGACGAAGGACTACACGAACGAACCGTACGTGAAGAGGAGGAAGAAGATGGAGGAGGTGGTGGAGGCCTCGGACCGGACGAAGCTGGTCCCAGCGATACGCACGCCGGACCCTTCAGAGGTGGAGCGGTTCATGGAGGAAGCGATAGAGAACGGGTGCGAGGGGCTTGTGGTCAAGGACATGGGCTCGACGTACAGGGCAGGGGCGAGGGAGTTCGCCTGGATAAAACTGAAGCGGGAGTACAAGAGCGAGCTCTCGGACACCTTAGACCTGCCAATCGTCGGCGCCTTTCATGGCAAGGGGAGGAGGGCTGGGACGTACGGCACCTACCTGCTTGCGGCCTACGACGACACCAGGGGGGTCTTCACGAGCGTAGCGAAGATTGGGACCGGGTTCACAGACGAAGACCTGAAGAGGATACCCAGCATTCTTCGGCCCTTCGAGAGCAGCGTCAAGCCTCCCGACGTGGAGTCAAAGATGGAAGCGGACGTCTGGTTCAGACCCCACGTGGTGATCGAGACGATAGCGGCCGAGCTCACCCTTTCTCCCATCCACACCGCAGCTTTGGGCCGGGTCAGGCCGGGGGCAGGGATCTCCCTTCGGTTCCCGAAGTTCACCGGAAGAATCAGAGAAGACAAGAGGGCTGAGGACGCGACCACTGTCGGAGAAATCGTCGAGATGTACAACCGGCAGCTGAAGAAGATCGGTTCCGGTTAGTGAGGCTGGCCGAAGGCCCTATCCCCTGCGTCGCCGAGTCCGGGGACTATGTAGCCATGGTCGTCGAGCTTGGGGTCGATTGCGCAGGTGTAGAACTCCCCTTCAGGGAACGACTTCGCGACGTAGTCTATCCCCTCCCGGGTGGAGATGACCGAGAAGAACGCGAGCCTCTTGGGCTTTGCCTCTTGAAGCACCTTCTTGGCGACCTCCCTCAGGGTGTGGCCAGTCGCGAGCATCGGGTCAGCGATTATCACTACGTCGTCCGGGTGAATCTCTGGAAGCTTGGCATACTTGACGTCGATAGCGAAGTCTGGGGGCTTGCCCCGCCACGCGCTTATGACCCCCGTCCGTGCCATCGGGAGGTTCTTGTACATCCCCTCGACGAAGGGGATGGCTGCCCTGAGTACCAATACAATCACAATCTTGTCGTTCCCCTTGATCCTGTGCCCAGGCGCAGGCCCGAGCGGGGTCTCGACCTTGAGCCCCTGGGTCTCCATCGTCCTCAGGAACTCGTACGCCATGAACCTGCCCAGGCGGTAGATCGCCTTCCTGAATGTGACTTGGTTAGAACGTTTGTCCCTGACGAGCGTCAGCTGCTCCTGGACCATCGGGTGATCGACTACCACTACCTTGGGCTTCGGCATTGGCCTCCGAGTATCAGGCGGACGGTATTTATTGATGCGACGCCCGTCCCGCCAGCGGAGGAGGGGCGCACAACGCGAGGCCGAGAGTGTTTATCTGAGACTCCTCGGGGCTCGGATACCGATTGAAGACGTTCAGACTTCTGGTCGCCGCCGTCCTGCTTTTCGCGTTCCTCGCCCAACTCACCCCGGTGCACGCACAGAGCTGCACCACACAGAGCGGCTGGTATGTCGCGTCCCTCGACGGGACGATCGACCCGGGGGCCTCTGACTTCCTCTCGTCGGCAATAAACAACGCGGAGTCTGCCTGCGCGGGGAACTTCGTCTTCGTTCTCAACACCTTCGGCGGCGACGGCAACAGCATGGACGAGATGGTGAAGACGATTTCCTCATACCAGGCGTGGGGAGGGAACTTCTCAACGCTGATCGCTCCCCCTGGCGCTCACGCCTTTTCGGCTGGGGCGTACATATCCGAGGCGTCAAACAGGATTTACATGACTGCAGAGACGACGATAGGGTCGGCGACCCCGATAGTCTCCGGAATCCCCACCGGCGAGGAGAACACGACCCTGAGGAAGGACATAAACGGGTTCACAGCGTACATGCAAGCCCTCACATCCGGGTTCGGGAGGAACGCGACCGCGACCGGGTTGATGGTGACGCAGGGGGTCTCCTACACGAGCGACGTTGCCTATCGCCTGCACGTGGTGGACGGGGTGGTCAGCTCACGGACGCTCGACGGCGCCCTCTCAGCCCTCGGAGTCCCCAGCGGGACTCCCATCGATACCCCGGGGATCCGTCAGCAGCTCATATCGCTGCTCAGCGACCCGAACGTGTCAGGGCTGCTCTTCCTTGTCGGGGTCTTCGCTGTCCTTGCCGACATCTACCACCCGACCATCGTCCTTTCTGTAGTTGGGATAGTCATCATTGCCCTCGCGCTCTTCGGGCTGGGACTGTTTGGTGCCTCGGCCCTGTCCATATCGCTGATGATTATAGGGGCCGCCTTTATCTTCCTGGAGGTCAAGACCCAGCACGGCATAAGCGCAGTGATAGGAGTGATCATATTCGCGGTCGGATTCCTGCTGGTGTTCCAGACGCCGCCCCCTCCGGCGCAGCCTTCTCCCACTCAACCGCCGTCTGCCAACTTCTTCGCCATCCCGGACGTCACCTACATCCTGTTGGGGGTGCTCGGGGGGCTCGTTGTAGTGGGGAGCGTCTATCTCATGAAACTGAGGGAGGGGCTGATGAGGCGCCCGAAGCACTTCGACATGAGCAGGATGGTCGGCAAGGAAGGCAGGCTCGAATCTGACATCTCGGCTGGTAGAAGGGGGGTAGCCAACATCGAGTCTGAACAATGGACGGTGACCTCTCCGAAGGATATCGAGAAGGGGGCTCGGGTAAGAGTTATAGGAGTCGTCGGACTGGAGCTGATTGTCGAGAAGGCGCCCGGATGAACCCAATAATTCAGGCTGGACTGCAGGGCATATCCGATTACTCGGGCTACATCGGGGTCATCATACTCTTGGTCATCATCCTCGCCTTCATCGCGTATGCGATCAAGATAATCAGGGAATACGAGAGGATCGTGGTCTTCACACTCGGGAGGTTGATAGGAGCTAAGGGGCCCGGGGTCGTCTTCGTGATTCCGTTCGTCCAGCGGGTCAACAAGATAGACTTGAGGGAGAGATACCTCGAGGTCCCTCACCAGACCTGCATCACGAAGGACAACGCGCCGACCGACATCGACTTCCTGATCTACTTCAAGGTGACCGATGCCACGCAGAGCGTCGTGCAGGTCCAGAACTTCCAGGGAGCCTCGATAGGTATCGCCACCACCACGCTCAGGGCTGTGGTCGGAGACATACCCCTGGACGAGCTCCTGGCGAGGAGGGAACAGATCAATCAGGTACTCAGGACGAAGCTGGACGAGGTGACCGAGAGGTGGGGGATCAAGGTCACCAATGTCGAAATCAGGGAGATTCGTCCTCCGGCCGACGTCCAGGAGGCGATGGTTAGGCAGATGTCAGCCGAGCGGACGAGGAGGGCAACGGTCACCGAGGCAGACGGAAAACGGGAGGCGTCGGTGCTCGTGGCAGAAGGCGAGAAGAAGTCAAACATACTCAGAGCCGAAGGAGACAAGCAGTCGGCCATCCTCCGGGCGGAAGGCTATGCCAGCGCCCTGAACCAGATATTCTCTGCAGCGAAAGGGATAGATTCGAAGACTATGACCCTTCAATACCTGGACACGCTGAAGGCCTTGGGGGCAAGCCCATCGACGAAGTACATCTTCCCAATGGAGTTCACGAACCTGATCGCTCCCCTTAGGGAATACGCTAAGGAATCAGAGAAGAAATAGCCGCTGGACGCCCCAAGAATCGGTTATATTCGGTCTGTTGGATACGATAGGGAGGGGGAATCGGGTTTGGTTTGTAACCTGTGCATGTTACGCAACAGCGGGAATTTCCAGATATTTAAGGCATATTTAAGGAAAGGAGGAAATCGGGTTTTATTGCGTTGCTTCTCTGGAACAACATATCTCCCTTATATCATTTATAAGGGGAGTTTGAGAATGGAATCAAGAAACTCGCGCTTACATCTATCGCGTTCTGTCGCTCCTCCCCTCCCCATTCAAATAGGGGT
>CAYYYU010000024.1:0-4880 GCA_964476175.1 uncultured Nitrosopumilales archaeon | reverse complement strand
GACGTTGGCTATCGCGTCGATCCTCTTGATTCTCTCCCCAGAGCGCTTGTACCAGTCGCGGTAGAGCTCAGGCCTGTCGTACTCGCTGTCGTCTATGATGCTCCTCTTCGGGGTCTTGATCTGCTCCGCTGCCATGTGCATGGAGTTCTTCAGGGCGATGAGAGTCGGGGAGAGGTTCACCCGCTTGAACAGGAACTGGACCCAAGCGAATCTTGGGTTCGCTGCCTCGATGGAGTGGATGAGTTCGCCCATAAGGCGCTGAGGCTGCGGGAACTTCGGGAGGGACATCGGGGCGGCGTTGACGAGGGAGACGTTGAAGAAGCGTATGTCGTCAGCCGGGTCGCGTTTCTTGGCGCTCATGGAGTTGTCCTCTCGGGTGCGGAGGTCGCTGGCTTCGCGCTACCCTCGGAACTCGGGCCACCGAGGTCACGCACTCTGGTCCCCAGGCGAGGGTATGGCAGGACATCCCGGTATGGCCTGAAGGGGAAGGGCCCCAGCCTGTTCACGATCAGCAGAATGAACAGCGGGATGGCAATGGCGGCCTGGAGAGCGCAGAGGTAATACCATGGAAGGAAGAATGAAGCGAAGGCCGAAACCGCGTAAATCGACATAGAAGCACCGAGCAGCACGAGGTTTTTGGCCCCTCCCAGGAAGGGAGGTGCCGGAGCCTTCATGTTGGCGGCAACGAGCCCGAGTCCGTTGCAGGCGGCGAACCACTCAGCCCTACTCCCTGGACGGTCATGGAACGGTCTCACAACCCGCCCCAGGTCGTGCCGGTAGGCGACGAAGTACATCGTGGCAAGGTAGGGCAGGGGCGTGTTGAGGAACAACCAAGAGTCCGGCATCGAGGCGGGAGGGACCAACCGCTAATAACGGCAGGTCGCTTCTTCTGACAGTGATGAAGCGACGGCTGGCCTCAGACAGCCATTAGCGTGAGCGTGCTCCTGACGTTGTCGAGCCGACGCATCCCTTCCTGAAGCACACCCTTCAGCCTGGCCGTATCTTCGGCTTCGACCTTGGCGATGATGTCGTACACCCCGTAAATCTGCCAAGCCTCTTTCACGCCCACAATCTTTCTTAGCCCGGCTATGACGCTCCCTTCTGTGCCGAGGTTCACGTTCAGCAGGACGAAGGCGAGGGCATCCAGGGTCCGCCCCGAGGCTAGCTCGCTGCAGTCCTTCCGTGTCTCCCTTCAATCCGCTTCCGCAGCCAGGCTTCGTAGGAATCTTCGGGCGGGTTCCTATGCCTTTCGGCGCCGGCTGGTCTCGGCTTCTGAGACTCCAGCCATGCCTCCATGGCGTCCGTCGGCAGCCGCATCCTCTCCGTTCTCCTCGATTCCCCTCATGCTGTGGCGGAAATCGAGCCACTTTGATATAAGCGGTGGCGCAGCCTGGGCTAACCAGAGAACGGGCTCGGGCTGCTGTCCACCTCTTCGATCTCGTCTGGCTTCACGGCACGGCCGCAGACCGCGCAGAACCGCTTCTCCACCTCGACTTGGGCCATCTGCGACCCGCAGTCCCTGTGGACGAAGATCGTTGAGGGCTCGCTCAATGCGGGAGGGGAACCATGCCCTCCCTTATCAAACTCACGTGGTAAGGACGAGTCTGTGTCTGCACCTCGGGCACTCCTTTGCGTCGGCCGGGGAGGGGCAAAAGCGGCACGCGCACCTCGTCTCCGAGGCGAAAGCCTCCCTGCTCAAGACGTCGCAGGAGTCGCACATCGTATTCCCTTGCAGCCAAGCCCCGGTTTTAGTCTTGACGCCAGCCTCATATCACACCTCCTCGGATGTCTCTGCCGCGGTGGCGAACGCTGAACCTGGCGTGCGAATGGTGCGGGCAGCCCGCGGTTAGGCAGAACCCTACCCTCTGCGCTGAATGCGCCTACAAGTTCTGGATCAGGTCCAGGGAGGTCGCTGACTCGCCAAAGACGAGGATTGATGGGAATGTTTACTCGAAGTAGAGACCGATGCAGTGCTATTGTGGCAGGCCGCTGACCAAAACGGAAGGCGGGGTCTGGGTCTGCAGGCAGTGCAGGCGGGAGCCGATCAACTGCGAATGCTTCCCGATTTGAATCGTGCTAGATTTTTGCCCTGACGAAGTGCCTGCAGTCGCCGCATATCCCCTCTATGAGCCGCGAACATTGCTTCTCGCACCGGCAGCTGGTGGACTTCCCCTTCAGCACAATGTCGGCGGGCCTTCGAGGGTCGATGACCACATCATGACAGCCGTTGCACACTGTTGTAGCATCGCCCTGAAAGCGGAGATATTTCTTCTCAATCTAGTCTTGGAATTCCCATAGATTTATGAAGGAACCATGCAGACCTTGCTAACTTGAGTTCGGCCCAGATTGCCACCCCCCAGCGGAGACGGCGATGACACCAACGCCAGGACCGCCCAGCTCGTCAAGCTAATCAGCGAGATAGGCCCGGATATACCGGAGATTTCCAGACGGCTCGGCCAGTTCAAGGAGTCGGTGCGGTACAGGTACAAGGCGAAGCTTCTGGACAGGGGGTTCGCGGTCCAAGCCGCGATTGACTTCGAGAAACTCGGGCTGAAGAGAGTGGTCTTTGTAGCGGATTTCAATGATGAATACAAACCATACGCGAACACGATTCTATCCGCGATGAACGAATTGTGCTATGTTGTCTACTTCGCGAAGACTCTCCCGAAGGGCACGTACGCGGTGCATGCCGCTGTTCCCGACGAATTCATCGAGTCGTTTGGGAGGTTCATTCAAGCGCTCGAGGGAATAGGTCTCTTTTCTTCCGTCCGGGTATTTCCCTTCGAGTGGGTCAGGAACCCGCCGATGCGGGCGGAATTTTATGACTTCGCTGCGGGCAGATGGGATTTCGACTGGTCTAATCAGCCCGCAGTCGCAGCGGAGCAGCGCTCCTACGCGCCTCGAACCCGCGAAAAATTCGACATGGTTGACCTGCTGATTCTCAAGGAACTCCAGATGGACGCTACAAGGTCCCTTGCGGAGATATCGACCAAGCTGAAAATCAACTATAAGAAGCTGGCGTGGCACTATTCCACTCATGTAGTAGGAAGACAACTCATCAAATCATACAGGCTGAACTGGAAAGGGACAAGGTACGACTTTGGTCTGGAAAGAGCGCTTCACAGGAAGCACAGGTATCTCTCGGTGGCACTCCTGGTTAACGACGTGAGCGACTACGAAAGAATGAGATTGATGTCGAAGTTGAGCCAGCTGCCTTTCCTGTGGTTCGAAGCCGGAGGAAGGCACTACTACGCGGATTTTGATTTCCCTGTGGACTCGATAACCGAGGCGTTCATCTACCTGGAATCCGCGCTCGGAGGCGTCAAGAACAGGTCCGATTACGCTGTAATCGACAGCACCAACGCCCTGACGTTTACGTTCTCGTACCAACTGTACGACCGAACTCAGAAGAAGTGGGTATTCGATTCTCCCGCCTTGCTTTCCCGGTTCGAGAACCTTCTAGTCAGGATAAAGGAGTAAGCTAGGGGAGGTCCCCTAGCCGACCGCGTTTCCGCCGATTATCTCGAGCGGACCGACGTGAAGGCCCAGCGAAGCAAAAACAATGCTTGCTCCGGTCAGGGCGACCATCCCGAGTCGTACCTTTTCATCTAGGGTCATGGGCAGGCTGTGCCAACTCCGCCGATTTAAGGGTGAGCAATCTTATCGAACAAAGTCATAGAGGTTTATGTGTTTTCCAATATCGTCTTAGGAGAGGGGTCACGGTGTTGCCGAACTCTCCAATCATGTGGTTTCCCATTCGTCGTCACGCCAGGCCGTACTTCCTGACGTAGAACTTCCCGACGGACTCCGCGACCTCGTTGAGGGTGAACAGTTTGTTTTCGACCATGCGCTCGACGTACTTCGCCCTTTCTATCAGTTCCCCTTCGAGCCTCGTCTCGTCCCAGCCGAAGAGCCGCATTATCTGGCCGAGCCTTTCAGTTTTCATCGCGACAAGCTCCTCCGGCGTGGACGGCGAGAAGGCGTCGTTCTTCATGTCGTAGGTGAACATCTCCCTCAGGTCGAAGCCTCCCTGCCTCGGGTCCAGCTCGGTGATGGAAAGGACCCTCCTAACCACCCTGCCGTGCTCCCTCCTGACCCTGTTCATCACCGCCAAGGCCCAGATGAGCATCATGTTCCCCGTGGGGACGAGCATGGGCGGGGCGCTCATCCTGATCATGACGTTCTGGACGCTGTCCGAGTGCAAGGACGTCAGGGCTCCGTGGCCGCTCGCCGCCGAGTTGATCAGGGCCGCCACCTCCTCGCCTCTGACTTCGCCGACGATTACGAAGTCCGGGGTCAGCCTAAGGGAGTGCTTGACGAGGTCCTGCAGGGTGATCTCCAGGCTGGTCTGGCCGATGCTGTAGCTGTGCCTCGACGTGAGCTGGTCCCAGACCTCGTGGGAGAGCCTCAGCTCGGGATTGTCCTCGATTGTGCAGACGGCGGCGTTGGGGTTGATGAGTGAAGCGAGGGTGTTCATGAAGGTCGTCTTTCCACTCCCGGTCGGGCCTACGATCAATGCAAACCCTCTTGCCTCGATCATTAGCCAGAGGTAGGCCACCATCAGGGGAGAGACGGTGTTCAGCCTGACGAGCGTGGTTATCGGCATGGGCTCTGCCGGGAACTTCCTGATGGTGAAGGCGGTCCCGGTCATCGACACGTCCGTCGACCACCTCACTGCGACCCTGTCGTTCGATGGGGTCCTGGCGTCGACTATCGGCATGGCATTGGTCGCCATCGTCCCGCACCTCTGGAGCATCTTCTGGGTCGTCTCCTCAGCGTCCTCCTCCGTGGGGAAGACGACGTTGGTCCTGATCCACCCCAGCTCGCTGTGGTTCTTGTGGAGGCCGACGACGGGCCTACCGTGGCCGGTGCACTTGATG
>CAYYYU010000023.1:0-3496 GCA_964476175.1 uncultured Nitrosopumilales archaeon | reverse complement strand
GCAATCAATCAACCATTTCCAGCGACCAGTCAACAATTTCAGCCCTCCAGGCACAGCTCTCGCAATCTGAGGTGAGCCAACTCGCCTACGCCCACTTCGCTGCGATAGGAAGCGAGAACCTTACAGCGACAATGTCTCAATACGGCTCCAACCCTACTCTGTACTGGGTCGTCACTCCTTCCAGCCCACTAAACGGGACCTACACGGGTGCCAGCTCCGTTCAGGGGGTCTGGACCAAGTTCTTCAAAGCAAACCCCACTGCATACTATTCTCTCTACAACTTCACCATTAGTGTCAGCGGAAACACTGCGACTGTGAAAGCAAATGTCTGGTACGTCCTGGGAGGTGGCAAGGCCACCCTGACGCTCCCGTATGAGCTCGTGTACACAAGCTCCGGGAACTCGTGGACCCTGTCGACCGAGTACTGGGGCATACCGGGGAGTCCTGGCGAAATCGCATCAGGGATAGTCCCAACATCTAGTGGCGTAACTGCATGAGACGGAATACCGGCGGGAGTCAACCCGCCAACCCTCTTTTTTTCGAGGCCGTGGCTCAGCAGAGAGTGGTTGTGAGCGATAGGCACAAATCAGGTATCTTCTTTGGCCAGAACGACGGCGGTGAGGCTTGTCGTTTGAATCACCGGAGCACATGTTCTGGTGGGTCGTTGTCGGATCCAAGGGAGGCGGAATGCGTGCGAAGATGCTGCAGCTACTCTGTGAAAAGCCAATGAACGCCAATCAGCTTTCGGAAGCTCTGAATGTGAACTACCGCACCGTGACTTTCCATCTTGAGGTCTTGCTCAAGAACGGGCTTGTGAGAGCCGAAGGCCCGAAGTACGGCCTTATGTACTTCCCATCCCCGGTGTGCATCGCGCAAAGGGGCTTGCTAGAGAAGATAGCGAAAGAGGGTCCTTCGGCCGCATTCTTCGAAGAGAGAGGGAACAGATGACAACGCCACCTCTCGCCTCAATCTGGACAATTGACATCGTTGTCGCAGTAGTGAGCGCTATTCTGATGCTCTGGGCCTTTGCGTTCTATTATGGCAAGGCGAAGAAGATGACCTCGAGCTTCTCGGTCGGGTTGACTCTCTTCACCGTGATATTCCTGCTTCAGAACCTACTCGCAATTTTCTTCTACTTCCAGCTCGCCCAGAATTATTCGGCGGATGTCGCTCTTCCTATGCTCACCCTAAATGGCCTCGGTCTCGCCGCTTTTGCAACCCTGGTTTGGGTAATCCGTCGTTGATCGAACCGACTGGGGAGAAGGAATTTCCGGCCGCACTTGCTGGCTGAAGTCCGGACGACGGCGGTTCCGAGTCAGCATAGGATTCCCTGGTCCCGACTTTTCACTCGGCATCGGAAAGGTCGTTGAGCGCAGGCTGGAAACTAGTAGGCTGTAACTAACGGATGGGGAATTATACTTGGCTGCTGGGTCGTCTGCACCGTACCTCCCGAGGCTCAACCGGGACTCCCGCCGATCGGTCCGTTCTGCTCCTTTCCATCGTCGTCACCGTCATCCGTGTCTACGCTGTCCCTCACGTCTTGGGTGAAGATCCTACTGCCTTTGGTGACCCTGAGAACCGCATCGACGTACGCGCGTTTGGCAGCCTTCTTCATGACTGTGTTGACGAGGCCGAAGGCTTGGTCTCTTGTGAGGGGCATCTTGTAGTGCTTCTGCCCACCCTCGTCCCTCGTCTGTAGGTCCTCAGGGTTCTTGACGTTCTCAGGGAGCTCCTCAAGAGGCACCCAGATGTAGGTGTACTGCGGCTCCGCAGTGTTGCAAGACCCTACGCCGTTCCCCACGAACTCCCCCTCGGAGTTGTAGAGCCTGCACTCGGCGTCGTACTGGAAGTATGGCATCTGCTGGTCCAGCTTCTCGATGCTGTTGACGATCTTGGTATCTGCAACCAGGTTGAAGCTGTGGACAAGCAATTCTGCGCCGGGTTTCAAGAGTATCGGCTTCGATGAGCCCGGGAGGGTGTCATAATCAGTCCCCTTCTGCATCACCTGTCTGTAGACCGCGTCGAGCATCCTGTTCATCCGCTTGAGCTTAGGGATGCTCGTCTTCTCGTCTGGGACATCTATCGAGACCATTTTTCTATTACCAGCCTTCGGATTTCGCATTTAACCTCAGACGCCGCCAAGCGCCTTTTCAAACGAGGGAGAGAGGAGTCTGAAACTGCGGCAGAAGCTGAGGGAGGAAGCTCATAGAACATCACTTTCGCTCTGGTCTCTCTCAGCAGAGGAAGCACGAAATCTGCCTGAGGTTAAAACTCGGCGATATCGAGAATTCCCGTCATGCCGAGCGACAACTTCGTCGAGCGGGTCCACGCGTACTCCAAGTGGCTTCTCGGCCTCGACACCGCATTCGAGAATCCGAGCGAGGTGACCTCTGATGGGCGGGCAAAGCCTGCTGGATGAAGAGATCGAGTCTTGGAAGGGATTCCCCTGGGCCCTGAGGAAAGAGGACCTCGAGCTCTGGAACGCCGTGGTCAAGGAGGTCAGGGAGGACTTCGGCGAGGCGGTCGAAAAGTCAGGTAAGACTTTCACCACCGACCCATTCTTCATGGCCCTCTTACTCGCCCAGCAGAGGATGATCAGCAGCCTTCGAGGCGAGCTCAGGAGACTTGGTGTGGAAACACCAGATTCGTCCCGAGGGATGCAGACGACGCTAGGTCGACGAGGGGGGACCGGAGAATCCGAATTCAAGAGAGCGCATGCATAGTCAATTGAATGGCTTCAGACCGAGGCCCCGGGCGTGCATCAATACCGCCATAACGACGGCTATGATATCCAGCAATAGGTCGACATCTTCCTGCCTTATCCTAGCGCCGCCCATCTGCTCCGCGAACCAATCTCCGACGGTAAACGTGGCAAGTCTGGCGATGAATTCGTCGCTTCTGGGCCGGAGGCCGCCTCTTACGAGGTCGAAGGTCGTCTTGGTGAGCCTTGCGAAGAAAGGGTCCGTGAACCGGGCGTTCTCCGCATCGATCCTGTAGGTCATCCCCAGCCGTTCGGCGACCTCCCAGGCCTTCTTCGCGCGCTCGGCATCCAGGAATTCCACAGTCGATGATTACATAGCGGGCTATAACGGGGCGAGCCGTTGAAGACGCTCCGGGACCTGAAATTGCTCCTTGCCGCAGGCAATCCCACTCCCTCGTGCAAGGCTGCTATCCTCCTCTATCTCCACGGTGTCAGGATCAGCGCCTCAACCAAGTTGAAGGTCGGGGATGTGGATCTCACATCCAGTCCCGCCAAGATCGTATTCGGCGGCTCGCGTACTGTCTTCGTCACGGGTGAACTCTCGGATGTTCTCGGTGGTTTGGCGAAAGAGAAATCAGACGGCGACCTCCTCCTGGGGTACGAGAGCGTCCCGCAGTTTCACGCCGACTTCCGAAGGATTGTCAGGTCTGCGAAGTTCGTCAGGTTCGACCTCTCCGACATCAAGGAGCTGTTCAGGGCAGCCGCGGGGGGCGACTACCCGCTGCTGAAGCAGTG
>CAYYYU010000022.1:0-25052 GCA_964476175.1 uncultured Nitrosopumilales archaeon | reverse complement strand
CTTCCTGGACCTGGGCGGGGGGGCGCAGCAGGAGAGGATCGAAGCTGCCCTGAAACTCGTGAACCGTCTCCCGGGGGTGGATAGGATTCTGGTGAACATCTTCGGGGGGATCACCCGGACGACGGACGTGGCTTCGGGAATCCTCGCAGTCCTTTCCGCGGGTCCGATGAAGCCGGTATATGCGAGGGTGAGCGGCGCAGAAGAGGACGAGGCCACGAAGATGCTCTCGGACGCCCCTGTCAAGCTATTCAAAAGCGCGCCCGAAGCGGTCGAAGCTGTGGTGAAAGCATCATGATCTTGCCACGAGAGGGAGATCCAATCATTGTCCAAAATATCACTGGGCGATACGGCAGGCTCCACACCCGGCTCATGCTCGACTACGGCACAAACATCGCGGCTGGGGCCGCTCCGGGGAAGGGGGGGCAGACCGTCGAAGGGGTCCCGGTGTACAACACAGTTGCCGAAGCCGTCGGTAAGACCGGCTCGAAGGCCTCGGTCCTGTTCGTCCCGGCCGAGTTTTCTTACGCAGCTGCAGAGGAGGCGATCCTCGCCGGGGTCAAGCTGCTCGTGATAATAACCGAGAAGATACCCGTTCGCGACGAGCTGAAGATGCTGGAGGTGGCGAGGAAGCACTCCGCGTCCATAATCGGGCCGAACTGCCCCGGTCTCATCATTCCATCCCAGCGGGTAAAGATGGGGATAATGCCAGTCACCGCCTTCGCCCCGGGCAAGATAGCGGTCTTCTCCCGCAGCGGGACCCTGATGTACGAGATCGCAAACCAGATAACGACCGCAGGGTTCGGCCAGTCTGTCGCTCTCGGCATCGGGGGGGACCCGATAAACGGAACAACCGCGACTGAGTGCCTCGACTTCGTGGAGGGGATGCCGGACACTGAAGCGGTCGTGGTCGTCGGCGAGATCGGAGGGGACGCTGAGGAGCGCCTTGCTCGACACATCACAAGCTCGGCCCGCAAGAAGCCGGTGGTGGCGTACATCGCAGGGAGGCACGCACCCAAGGAGAAGAAGATGGGGCATGCTGGAGCGATAATCTACGGGAACTTCGGGACCGCAGCCTCGAAGATAGCCGCCCTTCAGGGGGCCGGAGTCAGGGTCGCGATGACCCCGTCAGAGGTCCCGCTTCTGGTCAGAGAAGCGACAACTTGAAAAGCCGAACAGTGAGGGCCTAGTCGAACTTGCCAATCGCAGACGTCACCAAGAAGCAGATCGCCCAGAGGAGGCGTCTGTTTCTCAAGGTGTGCCTTCGCTGCGGCGCGAGGAACCCGCTAGCTGCCGAAAGGTGCAGGAAGTGCAAGGCTTCCGACCTGAGACTGAAGAACCGCTCGGTCGGCCTGAAGAAATAAAACGCAAATAACGACAACTCCTTTGGCTCCTCCGTGGGCCGGTCGTCTAGCCTGGTAGGACGTCAGGATTCAACCCCGTCAGGCTCTCACACGGCGAAGCGCGGCGGCGCGCCAAGGTCGAGCGTCCGAATCGCTCCCGGCCCACTCACACCTGATCATTTACGACCGAAGACCCCGGCTATCTCTTGTGTTTCTCGTACGCGACTCGTGACAAGAGGTCCGCCTCTTCGTTCTTCTCCCTCGGCACCCATTCGAATGCGACCGAGCTAAACTCCTTCAGCATGTCCCTCGCCTCCTTGAGCTTCGCGACGTATCCGCCCCCTTTCACCTGCCATCCCCTGCTCATCTGCCCCACCAGGAGCTGGGAGTCAGACTTCACGACGACCCCGTCTCGAACGCCGAGCTGCACCAGCCTCTTCAGAGCTTCCACAAGAGCGGTGTACTCGGCATAGTTGTTGGTCACATTGTATCCCGCGAGCCCCTCGCCCTCGGCGAGCTTGCGCCCCCCTTCGTAGACCACGTATCCATACGTTCCGACCCCGGGGTTCCTCGGCATCGCGAGACCATCGATGTTGACTTGTACAGTCATGACAATCTCTCCCACCTAATGTCAGCGTCCCTGGGACCTGCTGAGCTGGGGGACATTGGCGTTGTCACTGCTCGCCAGTGATAAATCCTTTCTCAGGCCATTCGGGGCACGAGCCCCTTGATTCTTAAAATGAAAAACGGAGCGGCCGTCGTTGAGACACTTTCGGTGACCTCTCCATTGGATTCCAGTCATGACACGCCTCAGCTTTTTAGTAGAATCGAAGTCCCTTCTAATCAGCGGGGAGGAAATGGCAGTGGAGTTAGAGACAAGGAGAATGATTGTAGGGGTGAAGTCAATCAAGTTCAGGCACACTCCCTCTGAAGAACTTGCTTTGATTCTAAGAGAGTTTCGTTCCATGTGTAACGATGCAATCAGGGTGGCCCTGATTGAGAAGCCCAAGAACAGATTCAATCTACAGAAGCTTGCATATCCTCGCCTCAAGGAGTACGGCCTGCACTCTCACTATATTCTGAGCGCATGTGAAGTTGCCTATTCTGTTTATCGCAACAAAGCAAGGAATTCGGTTCCCTACGTCAAAAGTGGATTCCTCAAACTTGATTCTGAGACTTACACGCTCAGTCACCTGCTCTTCAGGATACCCACGCGCCCGAGGACGTTCACCTACATTGAATTGACTCCCTCCAATTACCAACTCTCCTTCATCGATGACCCGAGCCTCAAGAGAGGGTCGGTCATTGCCACAGAACGAGAGGTCATCTTCAGCTTCTCCAAGAAGACCATCCAATCTGAACCATTGGGCCAAATGGGAATTGACATCAACGAGAGGAATGCCACGTGGTCAGACACACATGGCTGCACGAAGGCCCTGCGCGAGCTTAGCGAGGTCGTTGAAATCAGAGAACGATACAGGGAGATCAAGGCGAAAATAGCGAGGAATACCCACAAGGATCGTAGGGTTCAGAGACGACTATTGACCAAGTACGGCCGAAGGCAACGGGACCGCACAATCCAGCTCTTGCATAAGGTTTCAAATGAAATCATTCGACATGCGAAGGCCAATTCAATGAGCATAACCATGGTAAAGCTGACCGGGATTAGGAAGCTCTATCGGCGGGGGAACGGACAGGGTGCGAATTACAGAGGTAGAATGAACGGTTGGGCATTCGGCGAGACCCAAAGACAGGTCGAATACAAAGCAAAATGGGAGGGCATCGCTGTTCGCTATGTCAATCCAAGAGGCACGTCCTCAAACTGCCCGAATTGTGGCTCCCACGTCGTAGCCCTACAAGACAGAAGATTGTATTGTCCTGTGTGCGACAGAACTTGGGATAGGGACGTCCTTGCGTCAATGAACATAATGGCCGCATCATTGGTTCGTGCGGCGCTGCCTCCCGAATGTAGTAATGAAGCAGAACGGAACGGCGACGGTCCTAGTCTGCTGAACAAAAGGGCGGAAGTCAGCCTTGCAAAAGAGGCTGACAGAACCGAGACAGGAATGTAGGTCCTTACTACACTCCGCTCTCTTCGCTCTCTGAATGGGAACCGGCCTCGTGAGACTCACCAGCGCCCGCAGATTCACCGACCACCGTACCGGTGGCGAACCTGTTGGCTACCTGGGTCACCTTGACCTTGCCCTGCCAGCCCTGCTTAGCACCGGCCACGAAGATGACGAAACCGTCAATCTTCGCAATGCCGTCTCCGCGCCTGCTGATCTCGGAAATGGTAACGTCGTACTCCTTCCCGACTTCAACCGGCTTGGGCTTGAAGGACCTGAATCCGCCGCTGCTTCCTCCGCGGCCGTAGCTCCCTCGTCCGAAACTCGTCTTTTCACATCCTAGCGTTCTTCGGTACCGCTGAAGAACGCCCTTTCAACGCGGTAATTAAGCTTGACGTCGGGTAGCCCTGGCAGACCGCCCGGATGGCTCGGTGGAAGGGTGCAGCCTTCATTAAGGAGCCAGGGGCGGGGGCGAGGGATGCCCAAAGAACTGAAAGACAAGGCTGAGTTCAAGAAGCTCCTCGAGTCAGCCGTCGAAGTCAGGGTCTCGCGGAACGGGGACTCGGCCAAGGTCAAGCTGAGAACGAAGGGTCAGCTCTACACGCTCAGAACCACGACAGAGGACGCAGACGCGCTCGTGAAGGGCGTAAAGGCCCCGGTCGTCGAATTCTAGACCAAGAACGCTATCAGGGTCAGGACTCCGAGTGCCATCGGGATGGGCAGTCCCGGGAGCAACCTCTTCTTCGAAAGCAGGAACAGTGTGACCACGACCCCGACATCAATTGCGACTACGGTGGCCAGGGGGGCAACCGGGGAAAGCCCGTCAAAGAGGGCTAGCGAAGGGAGCATCGTGTAGAAGACGACGTCCCCGAGGCCGAGGGTGAATTCGCCCAGCTTCACCGACATGCCTGCCAGTGCCAGACCGGGAGCCGTGCCGATGAGGTGCTTGAGCGGCCCTCTGAACACCGCGTAGATGTCGTAGACTGAAAACGCGATAGGCAGAATGAGGGCGGTTACAGGGGGGAGGGTTTCCGCGAAGAAAGAGCCGACCTCTGCGCCAATGAAACCCAGGACTACAGTCGAAAGCCACGGCCTGCTCTTCCCGAAGAGGTTGTACGCCACCAGAGCGACCGAGGCCACAGCGGCCCCGACAGCAACCGGGATTTCGAAAGCGCCAGGGAGGTTGTTGTAGGCAAAACTGTCGGCAGTGACCAGGGTGAGGAAGAACGCAGCCAGGGCGGTCGACCCGAAGACGAGCAGCTTGAACGAAAGGACCATGCGCCTCCTCACCGCCCAGAGGAGCACCAGTGTCGCTGCGAACGCGAAGCCGACCAGGAACAGGGCGTTCACTGCAGACCCTGCCGAAGAGGACCCGAATGGGGCGTAGCTGTAGCCTGACTGCTCGACGATCGTCGCATAGACAGGCAGGTTCTGGTAGGTGATGAGAAGGGAGACGAGCTGGATGAGGACTATCACTGTGAGAGCTTGCAGGAGATTGGCCGGGGTGACGCGCTTGAGCGGCTGTGGCTGTTCGCTCAAACCACGAATTCCTGCCCTGGCATAGCCGCTTCAGCTTCGACCCCCAGCTGGGTGTGAAGCTCTTCGGCCAGCGCGAGACAGGAGGCCTCTTCTCCGTGCACGGTGAGGAACTTCGGCGAGCCACCGATCCCCTTCAGGTCGCTCATCAGAGCGTTGTGCCCGCTGTGAGACGAGAAATCGAAACGCCTCACCTCAGCCTTGACCTTGGTCGGCTTCCCTCTGTATATCGTCAGGCCCTTGTCGATCAGCGTCCTCCCGGGGGTCCCCGGAACCTGGAAGCTCACTATCGCTATGCCGTTCTTCTCGTCCATGGACAGGTGTTCGTTGTAGAAGATCGATGAGCCGCCGACGAGCATCCCTGCAGGCGATATGATGACTCCTGGCTTCTTGACGAGCCTCCTCCGCTGCGTCCAGCTCGTCACCTCCTCCATGGTCTCGAGGGTCCTGCGCAGGGCGGTCGGGTCCCTCAGGAACTCCTGGTAGCGGAGCAGTATCCCGTTGACCTTCAGGGCCATCCCGTCCATCGCGATGGGGTGCCTGAAGCCTGCTTTGACGAGGGTCATCGCGATCTCCTGTGCCCTGCCCACTGAGAAGGCCGGGACGAGGAGGACCCCTCCGCGCTCCACCACTGCACTGGCGAATTCGACCAGCCCCTGTTCGGCCACCGACCGGTGCGGGTGGTCGGCTGTGGCGTACGTGCTCTCCGTGATCACCATGTCTGCCTCTCCGAGGTTCTTCCATGAGCCTTGCAGGAGGTTAGTCTCGTCGCCGTTGATGTCCCCGGTGTAGAGGAGCCTCTTCGACCCAGCCTCGACCGCGACCACCGCAGAGCCGGGGATGTGCCCCGCGTCGTAGAAGCTGATCGTGAAATCCCCTATCTGGAAGGGCTCCATGTACCCGTGGTTCACAGTGTTGGAATTCATGGCCATCAGGTCAAGGAACTCGAACGGCAGGTACTGCCCGGATATCTTGATGAAATCCTGGATCAGCAGGCTGGAGAGCTCCGACGTCACCGGGGTGGCGTGAAGCTTCATCTTTCCTCCAAGAAAGTGGAGGGGGGCGGCCCCCGAGTGGTCAAGGTGAGCATGGCTCAGAACAATGGCCTTGATGTCCTTCGGCGGCACGTGCATCGGGAAACCCGGCACCTTAGAGGTGAGGGCCCCGTAATCGAGCAGGATCTTGCTGTCCTTGTGAGACACGAGAAAAGCGGAGCGGCCGACCTGCCTGGCGGCTCCCAGAACCTTAACTTCCATCTAACGAAACTCTTTGAAACACGCGCGTTTGCCAAGGGCTTTAAGCCTTTCCCCGCGAAGGTCGACCTGGCTCGCCTGGGTTCTCGGGCCGACCCTTATGTCCAGAAGGGCGCCTCGCCTCCCTCGGAATCTGCTTATATGGGTCTAGCGCGCTCCAAGCTCGGTTGAGCAGGTCCGCTACTGCCGGTGCTCTTATCATAGCGGCACTTTTCCTGCTCGGGAGTTCCCCGGGTTCGGTTGCTGCTTCTCCCCGGACCGTTTCTTACAACCCCGCCCCCGCGAGTGTGTATCATGCTCCTTTGTCTGGGATGGGGCTCCTCGCGGTCACGCGAGCCTACAGGAGCGTCCAGGGGCTCAGCAGCCTACAGGGGAGCATCCTGTCGCAGTCCACCCCGACCGCCATTCCTTCAGGGCTCACTCGGTTCATCAACGATTCGAGCTACATGCCTCAGAGCGAAACCTCTGTCGCTGTCGACCCCTTGAACCCGCATGTCGTTGTAGGCGGGTACAACGACGGCCGCTATTTCCTATGCAAGTCCCTCCGAACCCAGGACTGCCCCAACGGCTACACAGAGTCCGTGAGCGGGTTCTCTGTCTCGACCGACGGTGGGGCCTCGGTGATGAAGAGCGACGACCTCCCCGGGATATCGTCCACTGAGACCAACCTCACCTCCGGGGGTACGGTCCGCAGCTTCTTGGTCTCCTGGGGGGACCCGTGGGTAGCCGCAGCCCCGGATGGGACATTCTACTACTCGACTCTCGCGATTGACCCTGCGAATGGCGTCAGCGGGGTGATGCTGGCGAAGTCCAACCAGAACCTCCTCGACCCAGGCTATTCGTGCGCCACGGCTCTCAACAGTCCCGCAGTGAACAGTTGCTGGACCGCCGCCCTGGTCTATGCGAACCTCACCTTCCAATGCGCCCGAGCGGGTGCCTGCGGCACCACCAGCTTTGAAGACAAGGACGCGTCGGCAGTCGACATGAACCCCTCGTCACCGTACTACGGAGATGTGTACGTCGCATGGAACCACTTCTTCGGAAACGGGACCACCGGGACCTACCTCGCGAGGTGTGACCCTTCCCTCTCGTGCGTGATGGTCTCCGGGGGCGGGTCGCCTGTCGTTTCGGGGACGGACCCGTATCCCGACTTCTCCACCCCCAGTGTCGGGGCAGGGGGGAAGGTCTACGTGGCGTGGTGCAACTTCGGCACTGCGACGACCTTCGGGCCGGTAACCTGCGAGAGCAGGTCGTCGGCTGCAGGAGGGGAGAGCTTCGGAGCTGCGCACGTGATAATGAGCTTCATGGGGGTGGGCACCGACCTCGCCGGGGACGCGGCTATACAGGGATTCGCAACTGAACAATTCAGAGCGTCGTCAGTCCTGACCCTCGCCGCAGACACGAGTGGCAGGTCGGATTCGCTGTACTTCGCCATAGCGGTCTGCACCAGCGGGACGTACTACGTCTTCCAGGACCTGACCGGACTACCGACTGACAACCCGGGCACCTGTGGAGAGTCCGCGGTCTACTTCTCCAGCTCGTCAAACGGGGGAAGTGACTGGAGCGCACCCGCTCTCGTTTCGAAGCCCGCTGTGGTGATTCAGCCCGACCTCGCCGTGGACCAGAAGACCGGGGCTGTGGTGCTGGCATACTACTCGACCCAGTTCGACCCATTCAACCATCGCATCGACGTGATAGCGATGGTCTCGGACACCCAGGGGCGCAACTTCACGAGCTTCAGGGCTACGAAGGTCTCGAACGAGCCGAACGCAGACCCGTCGAACTTCGACTACCTTGCCCAGACGGGCGGGTCTTTAGTTGTGCCCCAGTACGGCGACTACCTCGGGGTTACGGCGTACGGAGGGAGGTTCTGGGTCCTGTTCACAGGGAACTACGCCATCGAGGACGGGACCCCGCAGACCGACCCGTTCCTAGCCCCGCTCTCTGAAGTCCCCCCAGCAGTTGCGCTCCACACGACGAGCGAAGTAGCCTCTCCGGGGGACAGGGTGGGGTACAGCCTGAGCGGGTTCGCCCCAGGGGCGAGCTACAATCTCACAGTGGACTGGAACGGCGTCGAGCTGGCGCTAGCGAAGGGGACGGTCCAACCCGGCGGCACTGTGTCAGGGAACTTCACTGTGCCGAACGTACAGAGCCAGGTCTACGCTGTAGTGGCGCAGGACACGCAAGGAAACACGGCCACTGCGACCTTGGGAATAGGCCAGGTCTCGCTCACCGGCGTGCAGGGAGCCCTTCAGTCGTTGCAGAGCACACTCGGCGGCCTCGGTCAGACGCTGGCGGCACTGCAGGCTTCCGTGCAGAACGGGTTCGGCTCCCTCAATTCTTCGATCCCAAGGTCGATCGCGAGGGCGGAGGGCCAACTCAACGACTCGATTGCCGCAGTCGGGGCTAGTCTCAGGAGCTCGGTCGCAGCCCCAGGCGAGACCGTAACCCGGACCGAGTACCTAGTCGTAATAGTGCTGATCGTGGCCGCAATCGCACTGGTCATGCAGGTCGTGGACTCGCGAAAGAGGAACAGGGCCCCTGCCACGTCGAGCCCGCAGTCCGGCCCGCATGAGCCAGCTTAAAGACCAAGGGCGAAGGAGGGTCGGCCTGAAGTCATGAACATCCTACCCAAGGGGACGCGACTGGACGGGGCTACGCTCATCGCTGGCTTTCACGGTATCGGCGCGACCGGTTACTGGACTGTGAAGTTCCTGATCACGGAGCTCAAGGCGGAGAGGAAGTGCTTCATCGACTACGAGCACGCGCCCGCGGTCGCTTCCCAGTCCGAGGGGAAGGTCTCCACGCCGTACGAGGTCTTCTCAGCAGGGGACATAGCGCTACTGAAGGCCGAGGTCTCTCCGATTCGGGAGAAGGAGAATGAATTCTACAGGGAGCTGGCCGATTGGATCATGGGGAGCGGGGTCAAGGAAGTCGCTCTGGTCGGCGGGCTGGACGAAGCGTTGAGGACTGACGACCATCCGTACAAGCTCGCGATGACGAGCGCCTATGTCGCACGCGGAGGCGCGCCTGGGGAGCCGGTCCTCGAAGAGGACAAGATGATAGTGGGCCCGGTCGCCTCGCTGCTCAACGTCTTCGAGATGAACTCGTTCCCTGCGTACGCGGTCCTTGCTTACTCGAGCACGGAAAGGGTCGACCCCAGGGCTTCGGCCGTCGCTGTGGAGTACCTTTCGAGGAAGTATGGGTTCACAGCCAACACAGCTCCCTTGATCAGGGGCGCCGAGGTGATCGAGGGGGAGTTGAAGCTGATGGAGGAGAAGGGTAAGGCCCCCTCCGGCTCCGTCTATTCCTGACGCGCTTCCCGTCCCCCTCGGCCTTCTCGACCCTGACCCTCGTGTACCCCATCCCCTTGAGCGTCTTCACACCGTCCCCGGGGGAGACTGTCGGCGCGAGGGTTTCGCTCCGCACGGTCTGGGTGAATGGGTAGACGAACTCGAGCTCGACCGGATACGGCCCGAGGACCGGGTCCAGGCGGTAGACGTCCGAGTTCCGGTGGTCGGCCCCCTTCAGCTTCTTTGTCGGAACTGACTTCTCTGAAACCAGCAGGGTCGCACCTTCCGAGCTCCTCACGCGCACTGCGCTCAGCTTCTTGACTGCTGTCCCTACCTCGGGCCTTCCGAGGTCCGTCTCGTCCCTTAGGAAGAGCCCCCTCTCCTTCAATTCGGGGGTCCCATCCGCCAGCATGCCCCTCGCTCTTTCCAGCTCCGGGATGGCTCCAAAGAGACCAGGATGAGCCATCGCCTTCTCCCTGACTAGGTCCCAGAGCCTCCCCTCTGCGATGGCCTCCTTGCACGCTTCGAGCTCCTTCTTCAGCAGGTGGAGGTTGTGGATTGCAATCGTCTTCGTCCTTTCAGAAGGGTCAGCGTCGAGGAGCCCTTTGACGTCTGTCTTTGAGCAGACTGGACAGCTGCACGGCAGGAACTTCATCTCGTCTATCCTCCGGACTCCACGCTCGGTCATGTACCGACCGCTGCGTGCGAAGAGCATGTAGCTTGCCGAGTCGAAGGTGTCGCACCCGAGCGCGACTGCGAGGGGCATCGTCAGGGGGTGTCCGGCCCCAAACAGGTGCAACGGAGTGGCGTAGGGCATGGCCTTCTTGGCTGCAACTATCATCCGAACCAGCTCCGCGAACCTGTAGTTCTCCATTATCTGGACGGGGCTCCCCAGGGCGAGGAATCTGAAACCCCCTTCCACCAGCGACGAGGCGGACTTCTTCAGGTAGCGTGCGAAAAGCCCTCCCTGGACTGGCCCCACCCAAGTCGTCTTCCTGTCCCCGAACTCTCTCATCGTCGCCAGCGCGTTCTTCAAGCTGTACTCCATCGTCTCCCGGGCGTACTTCGAGGACTCGGAGTACCCTGTCGGCCTGTCAAGGGTCACAGCCAGCTCGGAGCCTATGTCCGCCTGAAACCCTGCGATCTGCCTGTAGTCCACCCCCAGGTCACCGTATTCCAGGACCTGGTACCCTCCTGAATCGGTCATGAAGACGCCGTCGTATCCGAGGAGGCCGTGTATCCCCTCTCGGCGGGCCCTGTCCCGCAGCCTGGAGAACAAGATGTAGGAGTTCGTCATGAGACCACCGAAGCCCATCTCTTTCAGCTCGTGCATCGAGACTGCCTGGCTGACCGGGTGGATGACTGGGAAGAGGTACGGCGTCTCGAGCGTCTTCCCCCCCACCTTCAGAGTCCCGACCCTGCCGAGGAGGTCCGACTCCTTGACTTCGAAGGCGAACTCCATCTTCACGGCACCCGCCAGCTGGACAATCTTAAATCTCGTCGGTGGATGCGCGCGGTGTGATTGTGCAGGCGCCCGAGGCGACGCCCGTTCCTACGAGCAGCTGGAAACGACCGGCAAGACTGGCCGCAGTCGTATCTCTCTCCTTCCTCGCGGCTGCCTGCCTCCTGGTGGTGCTGAACGCGAGTTGGCCCAGCGACCTCCTCGTGCTGGGGGTCCAGGCTACCTCCGTCCTCTCTTTGGGTTTCGGCGTCCTGGCTGTGGCCGCGGGGCTCAGGCACTATGTGCTGACGCGCCCCCATATGAGGAGAGCCGTCCTCTTCGTCGCAGTCCTCACGCTGGTTGTCTTCTTGATGCACATGTACATCATCAATTCCCCGCCTGCGGCCACGCAGGGGACGCCGCTCTCAGGCGCAGTCGGCACCTCGTTCAGCGACTCGCATCTGTCTGTATCGTCCGAGCTGGTCGGCAACCAACTTTCTGTGAGCGTGACGAACGTCGGCGACAACGCGATAGGGAGCGTGTCTGTGGCCCTGGGCAACAGCACCCTGCCTGACTCCGGGTTCGCGACCCCTCCTTCGTACGCAATCCCGCTGCAACCCCCTTCGGCAGTCTCGTACGGGTACGAGGACAGGGCGCAGGGCACATGGACCGTCCCCTCGTCCAGCGCGAGCGCCCTTACGGTGACCTACGAGTACCTAACCTGCTATCACGTCCCAGACGAGAACGACCACAGGGGGGTCTTCGGCTGCGTCATGGACGAGACGTACTACGTACCGGCTGCTCAGACCCTGCTCGCGGGGACCAAGTGCGCCACCTACGTCCCCAACTGCAATCTCGAACACCCCTTCCTCGCAAAGGCGCTGATGGCTGCTGGAATCGCGGTCTTCGGGGTCACCGACCTCGGCTGGAGAATCTCTAACGTCATCCTCGGGACGCTCAGCATCCCGATACTGTTCGCCTTCGTCTATCTGGTGTCCGGGAACAGGAAGCTCTCCTACCTCGCCTCACTGATCTTCGCCGCAGACACACTCTTCTTCGTCCATTCGTCCGCCGGCCTCATCGACGTCCCATCTATCTTCTTCTCCCTCCTGGGCTTCAGCTTCTACTTCTTGAGTTGGTCCTACCGCAAGGTCGACCACTTCATCGTGTCAGGAGTCTTCTTCGGCCTCGCGTTGCTGTCGAAGGAAACGGCGCTCTTCGCACTCGCGGTCATCCCCACCTACGAGCTGATTTTCGGCGGGGGCGGCGTGAAGGCGAGCGCGCTCAAGACCCTCAAGGTCGTGCTGCCAGCGGCAGTCGTATTCATAGTCGGGGTGCAGCTGTACGACAGCCTCTTCATGCCTGCCTCTGGCTTCCCCTACTTCTACCAGCACCTCGAGTACATGCTGAGCTACGGCGCGGGCCTGCGGGGGGGCGGGTGGACCGACAGCACCCTCCACACCTTCATTACGCCGCTCAACTGGCTGACATTCTATTCGCCCATCTCGTACCTAGTCACCAGCGTCACTGTGTCGAGCGGCAACACCTCCTTCTCGTACGCCGCAGTGGGGTACTACGGCGTAGCCAACGTGGTCGTTGTCTGGATGGTCTACGCCTGGCTCCCGGTCGCCATCTACAGGACGTTCAGGAACAGGAAGTGGAAGGCGACCCCCAGCGGGGACGACACCCTGGCCCTCTTCCTGGCGGTCTGGTTCCTCCTGTCCTATCTCCCCTACGTGCTACTCTGGCTCTACGGCAGGGTCACGTACCCCTTCTACATTCTTCCGGCAGTCCCGGCCTTGGCCGGAGGGGCAGCCTACTTCGTCACCCGGGAGTGGTTCTCCAACAAGCTGGCCATAGTCTACCTGATCGCAGCCTTCGCCCTCTTCTTCCTCTATTTCCCGGTCAAGGACTTCCTGCCGGTATTCATCAGGGCCCTGTTGGGCCGGTAGGCAAGGTCCTGTGGATTTCGTGGCCCCGCGAATCACTGATTAACACGTTCGAGCAACTCGGCGCGGGGGAAGGATGAGCAGAGTAGCTGACGTCAAGACCCGCATTTCCTCGGTCGAACTCCTGGCGACTCTGAAGAAGAGTTACAGTTACAGGGAACTCTCAGCCATATTGGGGCTCTCCGCACCGATCCTGAGTCGGTACGTGAGGGGGCACGTCCTCCCCAGTCCTTCCCGCTCTGAGAAGTTCATCGCTACGTTCAGGGAGAAGCTGCTGAAGAAGATGATAATGGACAACGTGAGAGTGACGCAGGACGGGGCGTACGACATCAGCGCTGTAGTGTCGAACGTCGGGCTCCTGAGGCAGATTGCGAAGGTAGTCTACAGCGAGTTCAATCTCGTGCAGGTGGACAAGGTCGTCACAATGGAGGTGGATGGGATCCCCCTCGCGGTCGAGGTGGCCGGGGAGTTCAACGTCAACCTCGCTGTGGTCAGGGACGAGCGGGACCTCGGGGTGGAGGACTTCCTCGAGCAGAAGGCGGTCTACAACCCCTCTTCGATCAAGTACCTGTACCTCCCCAAGACGTCCCTGAAGAAGGGGGAGCACGTGCTGATCGTCGACGACATGATCAGGTCTGGGATAACCATCGAGGCCCTCGTGAGGCTGGCAGAGAAGTCGAAGGCCAAGATCGTCGGCGTGTTTTCTATTGCTTCGGTAGACCAGTCGACCTCCAAGTTGAAGAGCAGGCTGGGGCTGACCTGCCAGATCGAGTCCCTCGTGACCCTCGAGCAGAAGTCGAGGCACTACTCGTTCTAGGAGTGGAGTGGCACGGAACGGTTCCTCATCGACGGCTCCTTCGTCTCGAAGGTCATCCCTGCCAGGAAGAAGAGCGCTCACAAGAGGATGAACGGGACAGTCTGCGTAGTCGGCGGGAGCAGGCTCTACCACGGAGCCCCCTTCCTCTGCGGGACAGGGGCGATCAGGTCAGGGGTGGACCTGGTCTACCTCTGCGTGCCGGCCCTGATAGCCCCGTCCGTGAGGGCGCTCTCCCCAGACTTCATAGTGGTCCCCCTCCCAGACGCCCGGCTCACCCGGGGGAACGTCTCCAAAATCATCGCCTGGGTGAAGGACGTTGACGTATACGCTGTGGGCCCCGGGCTCGGAGCCCAGAATCCGGAAGAAATCGCCTACTCCCTCGGGGAGCTGAAGAGGGCGGGGAAGGGCCTGGTAGTCGACGCGGACGCCCTGAGGCCAAAGTCGCTTGAAGGAATCAGGCACTCGAATACTGTGGTGACCCCGCACGCAGGAGAGTTCGAGAGGCTCTTTGGCGTGAAGCTCCCTGAAGGCTTGGAAGGGCGGGTCGCACTGGCAGCAGAGGAGGCGAAGAAGGCAGGGGTAGTGGTGCTATTGAAGGGAGCGACCGACGTGATAACCGACGGGACGAGGGTCGGGCTCAACACCACCCATTCGCCCGCCATGACTGTAGGAGGGACTGGAGACGTGCTGACCGGGGTCACAGCCGGGCTCCTCGCGAAGGGGGTGCCCCCTTTCGAATCGGCCTGCGCCTCGGCATTCGTCAACGGGACCGCAGGAGCGGACGCAGCCAAGGACCTCGGCATGCACATCACTGCCACCGACGTTGCAAACAGAATTGCAGACGCTATGAAAAGGTACGACAGACTGGAATGAGCCGCAGGAGGGCCGGTCTCCAACACAAGTGGGCCTACGTCGTCAACTCTCTCCAGCAGATAGTTCCGTCCTACGAACTCGCCTCCAGCAGGATCTCCCTCTACGCGGACAAGAGGATGAGGGCGGAGACCGTGGGGTTCGCTGTGAGGAAGGGGGCACTGGTCTTGGACCTCGGTGCAGGTCCTGGGACCCTCTCGAAGTTGGTAGCCTCGGCTGGCGGGAGGCCGGTCCTGGTCGACGTCTCCCGAGTCATGCTTGGAGTGGCGCCATTCCCGGACAGAATCCAGGCCACATTCGAGAACCTCCCCTTCCGCGACGGTGTCTTCGAAGCCGTGGTTGCTGCGTTCGCGGTCAGAGACGCCCTCGACCTCCAGGCCGCCCTCGTTCAGGTGAGAAGGGTCATCAGGAGTGGAGGGCGTTTCGCCTTCTGCGACCTTGGGAAGCCGGACTCCAGCCTGAGGGCAGTCGCAATCGCGTTTTACCTCTTGACACTCCCCGGCATCATCGGCCTCGCCACCTACGGCAGGGCCGGGCTGAAGTACAGGTCTCTGTATGACACCTACCTCTTGGTACTGAACAATTCTGAGCTGAAGTCGGGGCTCAGGGCCCTCTTCGGGGAGGTCTCCATCCATGAGACCCAGCTGGGGGGTTCGATCGTCGCGAAGTGCGTAAGGTCTGCCTAGACGGCCGCTGCGAGAGCATCGAGCATCTCCCGCGTCCCTTCCTTCGGGATTCTGCAACCCGCGGCCTTCCTGTGCCCTCCCCCGCTCCCTCCGAGCTTGGTGGCGACTCTGTCGATGAGCTTCCCCAGGTGGACCTTGCACTCTGAAGTGCTCCGCAGGCTCACCTCATACCACCCCTCGTCCTGCTCTTTCATCGCCACCCCTACCGGGACTTCGAAGGCCCCGATCAGGAGCTTGGCCACGTTGCCAGTCGAGTGTTGGGACGTCACCATGTACGCTATCCTCCCCTTCTTCCTGCCGTCTCTCTTCACCTCTTCTCCGAGTCTGACCACCTGAGCCAGCTGGTCGACCGCGAATCCGGGGACCCCCTCAATCTCGTGGGGGTGCTTCATCCTCGACAGTTCCTGCGCTACCATTTCGGGGAAGCCTCTCTGATCACCCTTGTATCCTAGCGCGTAGGCCAGCATCGAAGCCTCCAGGAGGATGAACTGCCTGTCAGCCTGTTCCATGAGTTTCTTAGCCATAGGCGAGTCGTCCAAGTAGTCTGTGACTGCGCCAAGGAGGGCCAGCATCCTGGCACGCTCCGGCAGCTTGCTCCTGAATGTCATGTAGGCCAGCATGCCTGAGCACTCGGCCTCGTCGTGGACCAGGTTCACTCCGCAGCGCCTTAGCCTCCTCTTGGTCTTGTCAGACATGTAGTGGTGGTCGATGTATGTGACCCGGGCCCGGGCCGCGATCCCGCCCATGACGGCGATGAACTCCTCCACATTAGAGTTGTCGCTCCCCAGGTCACAGAGAACGAACTGCTCCACGTCCTTTGGGACGCTCTGCAGGTCCTCGATCAGGGAGCTGTAATCAGAAAGTAGGAGTTCGGCGCCGGTAGCTGCAATCACGATGCCAGCGGAGCTGACCCCGTCCACGTCCTTCACATGCGAGATGCAGAAGCTCTTCAACAATCCCGTCGAGGCGGGCGGTGGATATAAGCTGACTCAGGGGGCGGGTCTGGCCGGACGGGCTATCTCGCTCCTCTCTAGAAGGAAGCTCAGAGGTGCCTTGATTGCGTTGAAGAGAGCTGGGATTATCATGAGGAAGACAAGCGTCTTGAAGACGAGCGTCAGGTCTATCCCGGAGGCTGAAAGGGACAGGACCCCTCCGTCGACAGCGAGCCAGATGTAGAACGCTGTGGCCACGTACCCCCCCGATACGAACGGGACCGACACAGCACTGCCGTCGGTGAGTGCACCGATTACCTCAAGCCCAGTGATGATGGCCCCGAAAGTGTAGATGAACTGCAGGTTGGCGAGCGGGATGGAAGGGAGCGTGCCGGCTATGAGGGAGCTGATGTACGACGGGATGACGATCCAGGCGATCGCGTTGACCACCAGGGTCACGGTGGCCTTGAAGGCCCTGTTCCTCAGCCGCACCTTCTCCCCGATCACTTCAACATCGACCCCAAGTTCACTGTCAGGTCCAGTTCAGCGAAGGGCTGGAGGGCCATCTGCACCTTTGCTGGGGCCTGCAGGCCGCTGAGCTCCGATTGCGTCAGGTTCTGGAAGGTGACCGAGAAGTTGAGGACCCCTTCCAGCCCCGGTTGGACTGTAACGCTCGCGTTCCTGCAGGTGAATCTCACGCTTCCGTTCGACGGCTGGCACGACACCCCAACCATCAGGGGATACAGCCCTTTGTTTGGGAGTGCTACACTGATTATCACAGTCGTCCCGCTCCCGTTCGTAACCGACCTCGTCGTGACCGCAGAAGAACCGGTCCCCCCGAAGATCCCGGTGACCCCCTGGACGTCGGCATATGCGGAATAGGCGATGGTCGAGAAGGCCACGACAGAGACGAGGGTCAGCACTAGGGAAACGGCCCTCAGTGCACGCGCCACGGTCGACGGTTCCCGCTTCAAGTGCTAGCAGTCTGTTCTTCCTGTTGCTGGGTCATGATGCCGACCCCTTTCTCGACCTTGAAGGTGACCACCCCCACTCCCTTCTCCACCTTGGCGAAGTCTATCCCGCGCAGCATCAGCAGCGAGCCGACCCAGCCCATTATCCCGAGGAAGAGGACCTGAATCGCGGCATAGAGCAGGGTCCCCATGGACGTGGCCAGGTCAGTCGACGCTGTGGCGCCGCGGTAGTCAGCGAAGACCAGATATCCCATGGCGAAGGTGAAGAGGAGGAGGACCAGCCCGATCAGGGCGGAGGCAAGGCCCAGCATCCCGTTCGTCTTCACGGAAGCCGGAGCGCACGTTCGTTATTTAATGGTGAGCATGAGTTTCAGATTCGGACCACGGTTCGCCCTCTGGCGTAGTCGTACCAGGCTCTCCCCATTGCCTCTGTGTTGTACGAGGCCCCGACCCTCCCCTTGAGGTCGACCGTAATGATTCCGGCAGTTCCGCCGCCGCTCCGCTCCGTAATCAGAGCGATTGCCTTCCTCGCGGCTGATGGCGCGTCCGACTCCCGGAGGTACTCACACGCGTTCCAGCAGAGCGCGTTCCTGATTATCTCCTCCCCTGTGCCCGTAGCGCACGCCGCTCCCGCCCGCCCGTCTGCAAAGATGCCTGCTCCTACAATCGCCGAGTCCCCGACTCTCCCAGGGAGCTTCAGCCACATGCCCCCAGTGCTCACTGCAGCCGAGGGGACCCTGTCCGCATCGACGGCGACGGCTCCGACCGTGTTCCCTTCCTGCGTTTTCTTCCAGAACCGCACGTTGTCCCTTCGGATTCCCTCGGCCTCGGCTTTCAGCTCCTCCCATCTCGCAAGGACAGCCTTTGACGGTATGAGCCTCGTGAGTTTCATTCCGGCCGCCTTCGCGTAGGTCCGGCACTCGCCCCCGGCCACCAGAACGTGGCCTGTGTTCTCCATCAGCCACCGGGCGAGGCTGACTGGATGATAGGTGCAGGTGACCAGGCCGACCCCCGCTCCCTTCTGATTGTCGCCTGTCATGGCTGCGGCATCCAGCTCCATCCTCCCGTCGACTGTGAGGCACGAGCCGCGTCCAGCGTTGAACACTCCGGCCTCCTCCATGTAGGCGACCGCGCTTTCGACCCCATCGAGGGAAGACCCCCTCCGCATCGCCCCGAGTCCTTCCTCAAGCGCGTTCTCCAGCTCCTTGAAGCGAGCGTCAGTACGAGGGAACTTCCCGCTCCCTGCCCCGCTATGGACAATCATCGACGGTTTCACTCTGGTCCCTCCCCTCTGGCTGGGCGTTGAAGCATGAAAAAGGCTTAATACTACACCCTGTAATACAAAATGTAGGACATGCCCACGGTAAGCGTCAGATTATCTGAGGAAGAGAAGAAAGAGCTCGAGAAGAACGGCAACCTGTCAGAATCCGTCAGGAAGGCCATCCGTCTCTACATCGAATCGGAGAAGTCGTCCAAGCTCCTTGAGAGACTGGCCGACCTGCAGCGAAAGAACCCGGTGCGCACCACGCCTGAGGAGATCGTACGCATGATCAGGGAAGACAGAACACGTTGATCGTGGCAGACGGCAGCTTCATCGCTGCGGGCATCCTGGTCGACAAGGACCTGCTCTCCGGAGAGGGCGTCCTTACTGCCGACTTGGCCGTGTACGAGACTGTCAGCGCGATCTGGAAGCACCAGGCCCTGCTTCACCGCATCGACGACGGCTTGCCGTACCTCGGACTCCTTTTCGGTTTGATGGAGGAGAACAGGATTGTCGCTTTGAAGCCATCTCCGGAGCTGACAGAGGAGGCGTACCGGATGGCCCTCAGAAACTCGGCACCGGTGTACGACACTATCTTCGTGGCCCTTGCCCTCGACACGGGACTGAAGCTGAAGTCATTCGACGAGCGTCAAATCGCGATCCTGGAGAGAGAGTCTCGCGCCAAAGGCCGGCTCTACGGAGCGAAATGATGAATAGGCCCGACCCAACGGCCAGCCCCCGACCAGAGCATGATCAACGTCCCCAAGGGGCTTCTTAGACTGACGGCCCTGAAGATGCTATCAGAGTCCTCGCTATCGGGAACGGACCTCGCAGGGCAGATAGCAAGGGCGACTTCAGGGGAGTGGAGACCCGGGCCCGGCTCGATCTACCTGATACTAGCTGAGCTTCTGAAGAAGGGGCTGATAACGGAGCTCCCCAAGCGGGAGGGAAACGTCAGGAGGTACATCATATCGGGGAAGGGCAAGGAGGAGCTCTCCCGCCTGACGAAGACCACTGACGCAGACGTAGCCAAGCAGCTGAAGCTCCTCGCAGTCTACTCTTCGCTGGCCGGAAAGAGTGAACTTCAGAAGAAGCTGACTTCGCTGGCGGAAGATCTAGCTTCCTAGAGCCCGCTGGAAAAGCTTACAACCCCAGGAGAACGGCCTCACGCATGGGATGTCCGACAGGCCGGTGTCCGTGGAGAAGCTGGGCATCGAGCATGTCCCGGACGACCAGAGGCACGGCTCTCCTGGCAGAGTCTTCACCCTCTGGTTCGCAGCCAACCTAACGATCGCCGACTACGTCATCGGCGTTCTGACCACTGTCTATTTCGGGTTCACTGTGGCGCAGGCCATACCTATCCTGCTTCTGGGGAACCTCCTTGGTGGGCTCCTACTCGGGCTGGCCGCAGCCATGGGGCCCAGCCTCGGCTTCCCACAGATGCTTTCTTCGCGTTCCTCTTTCGGAAGGCTGGGCAATTACGTCCCGGGAGCGCTGAACTGGATAAGCACTGTGGGTTGGTTCTCTGTGAACACCATACTCGCAGTCGTGGCGCTTCAGGTCGTCTACCGGGGGGCTAACTTTGTAGTGGCAGCGGCGGCGTACGTGCTGATTCAGTCTATGATCGCCATCTATGGCCACGACTTCATCCATCTGTTCGAGAAGGCGATGTCCGTCGTCCTGGGGATCCTATTCCTCTTGATCTTCGTTTTGACGATCCCGAGTCTGGGTTCCGCCTTCGCCTATGCCCCTGCAGGTTCGGGGGGTGCGCTCACGCTCGGCTCCATCGGGCTCCTCCTGGTCGTTTCGTTCTCATACCTGATGTCCTGGTCCCCCTACGCCTCAGACTACTCGAGGTACCTCCCCCCCTCCACCTCGAAGACGAAGGTCGCATCCCTGGCGCTGGTCGGAGGGGCCATCTCCTCGTTTGCTGTGGAGGTCGTAGGAGCCCTTGTCGGGAGCCTCACCCCCGCTGAGACGAAGGATCTCGGCTACTTCGACGGGCTGAACTCCTTCGCAGGGCCCTTCGGGTCGCTCGCCATGCTGACCCTGATCCTGGGTGCCTTCGCTGCGGACGCGCTCAATCTCTACACCAACTCGCTGTCTGCGCTGGTACTGGACATCAAGGCCACGAGATGGAAGACAGTCGCAGCCGGAGGGGTGGTGGGTTTCATCATCGCTGTGGCAGTCGGGTCCGGCTTCGAGCTCTTCTACGAAAACTTCCTGCTCGCGCTCTCCTACTGGATCATGCCGTGGCTTGCCATAGTCCTGGTCGACTTCTACCTGGCGAAGAGGACGAGCGTGGAGCGCGCAGCCAATCCGGGGTCCTGGGACCTGTCTGCGCTTGGCATCTACGGGTTGTCAATTCTGGTCTCCGTCCCCTTCATGGTCCCCCTGATTCCGTACTCGTTCCCGGTCGGAGCACTCTCGTCGCTGTTCGGGGGAGCCGACCTCAGTTATCTTGTCTCCTTCGGGGTCGCCATAATCCTCAGGATGGCAACGGGCGGACGGGGGAGGGCTGCCTCCACTTCTGGGCCCGCAGCACCATAGGCGGCGTTTCGGGGTTCTGCTTCGTTTCCGGGGGGATTCAATTGGCCGCTCCATTTGGGGGGACGAGTGAGGCCTTGAGTAGTTCAAGCCACTTGTTCCGACCCTCGACCCCGACCTCTGCCCTCTCTGCGGGTGTCTGTCCCTCTAAGGCCGTATGAGGCCTCACGAAGTTATAGTGAATCCTCTGGCCTTCCGCGAGGGGGGTCTTCATGGTCTTCCAACCCCTCTGAACCTTCACCCTCTCGCGCACAGTCCCGTTGAGTCGTTCTATGCGGTTGTTGTTGGCGTGAGGCTTTCCGACCCCCATCCTCGCCTCATGCTTGGGCTTATTCTTGCCGAAGGCTCATACCCGAGAAATACAGGTCGAGGGTCAGGCTGACCATCTCGGGCGAATACCTCGACCCTCTGATTAGGCTCTGCTCGGTGAACTTGTGTCCGCAGTCCTTACAGAGGAAGGCCTGCTTCTGCCTCTTGATTCCGTTCTTGACGACCCTTATCGAGCCACATTTCCCGCATTGAACCGCGTCTTCCGCGAAGACCTTCGGCTTGGGCTTCTCAGCGAGTTCGACCTGAGCCGCGACCCAGAAGCGAACCGCGAAGACGTGCTTACAGGCCTCAATCTGGTCGGCTCGGTCCTCGAAGTCTGGGCATGAGCAGACCCAGACCCCGCCCAAAGCCTTCACAGAGTAGGCCTTGGTCGCGTCGAACTGTGAAGGGACGTTGAACGAGCCGTCGAGGTTCTCCGATATGACGTTCATCCTCGCAATCTCAAGTCCTCTCGTCCGTCGGGAGTCAGAGGGGTTTCTCAACACCCCCTCATGCTCCTGAACCGTTTGATTCGTTTGACTTTTCGCCATTGTTCTGGGCTCATCTTCCCACACATCCACATACACACAGACAGTAGATAAGCATTGCGGGTATCCACATAACTTATATACACACCTTCCCACCGTTAGGTAGGTGGAAAGATGGGAAGGATAGACGCGGTCATCTCAGACGAGCTTGAGAGGAAGCTCCGCATGAAAGCTGTTCAGGACTTCGGTGGAAAGAAGGGAAGCCTTACAGTTGCGTTGGAGCGAGCCATAATCCTGTGGGTCGATACAGACTCTCCTAAGGAAAAAGATTCAAAGTCCTCTGTCAAGCATTCTTGACGACAAACAAAACAGGTTAAATGGAACCAGTAATGTGGGTATACACATGAGCGAGCCAGCGATAAGCGACACAGACATCTTGAAGACTATCGAGGCGACGGAGAAGAGTCGGAACTGGATTTCAAAGCACTACGACGAACTCCGCGTCAAATATGAAGGGAAGGTCTTCGCTGTCAAAGGCGAGGATGTCGTGGACAGCAGTGATAGCGTCACAACACTTCTGGAAGACGTGAAGAAGAAGGGAGAGGACACTGCGCTCCTCGTAATCGAATCCATTCCTCAGAAGGGCGTAGCATACATACTCTGAGAGGCGGCCTTTGCGAATACCTCTCATGGTAGAGAATTTCTTCAGCGGACGGAAGGTCGCGTTCGCGCACTTCACTATCCATATTGCTCGAATGCGGGTGTTTCACGGACTAAGCGCCGTCGTAGACAGCGGCAGTCCCTTCACTACGATTTCGACGCGTGACGCGCTTTCCTTCGGCCTACCCATTAAGCATTGGCAGAGTGGAGAACTCACTCGTCTCGCTGGCAATAGGTTCTACAAATACGAATTGGAAGCCGACGCCGCATTCAGGACGGCCGACAACAAGACATTCCATTGTAGACACAATTTCAGGGTTCTAATACCCACGAAGATTGACGAAGCGACAATCCGAGAGGTTCAACCAATCCCGAGCCTCATAGGGACTGATTTATTGGAAGACAACAAGTTCGCCTTCGTTTTTGACCCCAGCTCCGAATTGGCCTATCTCGAACGAGCTGATGTCCTGAGTCCATCCCCCCATCCCTGAAGCAAAGCCCGTTTCGGGCAGATGGGAGTTAAATACGGGAATGGTCTTCAGGAATGTGGAAATGGCGTCGAAGGTCCCCGGATGGCTCGAACGCATACTTCTGCCACAACTGATGGAATTGAAAGGCGACGTGAAGTCGCTCGGCATTAGAATCGATGGCCTCGACACCCGAATCGACGATCTCGACACCAGAATTGATGGAATTAACGCAAAAATCGACGAACGGTCAAAGGCCCTGGAGGCCAAGATCGAGGAGAGAGCGAACAGTCTGGAGGCCAGGCTAGGGGAGAGATTCAACGGTCTTGAAGGGAAAATGGACAGCGAATTCAAGACGGTCCATTCCGAGATAAGGAGGCTGGACGAAAAGATCGACGGCCTAGACAAAAGGATGGACATCACTCAGCGGCTCGTGGCAGTCGAAGGGAAGGTTCGCGAGCTCGAAGCCCGGAAGTAGTCGGAGTTCCGCGCCATACCACAGGGCTTTTATTCTGACAGCGCGAGTGCGCAATCATGTCGGCCGTTACCAAGTTCAAAGTCAAAGTCTACGCTTCGCTCAAGCCGAAGAAGGTCCCGAAAGTCGTCACCGAGGAGCTGAAAGGCGGGGCTAGCCCCAAGGCAATTTCGAGGATGAAGAAGGAGAGCGTCGACTGCCCGGTGGTGAAGAAGGAGGTGGGCTTCCTGGTCTGTTTCGCTTGCCCCTCGTTCTTGAGGCGGGTGAGCGGAGTGGTGGACTGCGCGGGAGGCAGCGGCCCGCCCACCGAGTGGCTTCTCGGCTAGGGCTTCAGCACGAAGCCCGCCTCTTGTTATCAGGGTTCTGTGGACGCTCGAGCCGGTTTCTGTTGCAGTGTTTCTCGCTGTGAGCCTCTCCAAACGCCTTCGGGACAAGCCTTAATTCATAACTAGGAAACGAGAAAGTCATGGAAAAGCCAAAGACCGGCCGGACTACCTTGTTATCTTTCATAGTTGTCTTGGTCGTGGTAATTGCCGCCTTTGGATACTACTACGCGACCAGTTCAGCGACGATGGCCAGCCAGAACTCGATGGTGGCTGCCGGCAGCTCGTCAATTTCTGCGCTCAACGGTCAAGTGTCGTCTCTCGGGGCGCAGGCTACGACCTACCAGCAGACGATATCATCCTACTCCAGTCAGGCGGCGTCGGCTCGACTGTCACCGTGTCGGGAACGGGCTTCTTTCCCTCCGATATCATATCGATAAAGTATGACGGAATGACGCAGAAGACGGTAACCGTGTCTGCGACCGGCACCTTCACCGCCAGCTTCGCAGTGCCGGCAGCATCAGCCGCTGGAGCCAACACAATCGCCGCTACGGACGCCAGCTCCAACATGGCTTCTGCCACCTTCACTGCCACTGGGATCACCGCTGCCATCGCGCTAAGCCCTGTGAGCGCCCAAGTCGGCAATTCAGTCACAGTGACCGGGTCGGGCTTTACTGCCCTGTCGGCAGTGACAATAAGGTTCGATGGAGTCACACAGATGACCACCACGACCTCCTCTGTCGGTTCATTCACAACAAGCTTCGCCGTGCCATCACCCACGACTGGTCCTCCTCACACAGTGACAGCCACTGACGCAAGCTCGAGGCACGCATCAGCAAGTCTGACTGTCACTCCGGCCTCCATTTCGCTCAGCCCATCTAGCGGGGCAGTCGGCACTGTAGTCACCGTTGGGGGAACAGGATTCACCCCCTCTTCGACGATAACGATCACTTACGACGGGACCACTATGACGACCACACCGTCCGGTGCTGGCGCGTTCACTGGTGCCACCTTCACTGTACCGGCATCAGCTGCTGGAGCCAACACAGTCACAGCCACCGATGGTGGCTCCATCACTGCTTCTGCCACGTTCATGGCGACCGGCGTTACCCCATCCATCACGTTGAGTCCGACCTCCGGACTGGCCGTTTCAAGGGTAAGCCTATCAGGTTCTGGCTTCGCAGCCTCGTCAACGGTTACGATTACGTATGACGGGACCGCCGTGGCGACATCTCCGTTCACTGTCACCACCTCGGCCACAGGCACGTTCTCCGCTGTCACCTTCACAACGCCCACTTCGATAGCCGGATCTCACATCGTGACTGCCACTGACGCTAGCTCCAACACAGCCTCTGCCACCTTCACAGT
>CAYYYU010000021.1:0-19723 GCA_964476175.1 uncultured Nitrosopumilales archaeon | reverse complement strand
CTGACACTTGAATTCTGGCATGTTTCTCGGCAACGAAAGCCAGATTATCGTATTAACAGATTGAGCTTAACAGTAAAGCATTCGCTTTAACCCAAGCTCACGGCCTAGATTTATGCGATTCTCGCAGTGCTACTTTGCGGCAGTCTGCATCGGCTCAATCGCACCCTCTGCGATCAGGCGGCCGAGCTCCGTCAGCATGACCTGTGTCTTCCCCCTCGTTCCTATGTGCGTCTCGACCAGTCCCATGGTAAGCAGGCCTTCGGCCTTCGCGTTCCCGTTGACATGATAGGAAACCAGTGGGAGGCTCATCTTCGTCCTCTCCCCCAAGTCCTCTAGAGAACTGCAACAGTCGGGTTGCATCTTGAGAAAGTTCAGGATGGCCAGCTTCCTTTCCGGCAGGAGCCTGTAGTAGGAGAACTTCAGGACGGGGAGCATGATCACCTTGTCTTCCATGAGCGCGGTGGCCTTCAGACCATTCACATAGGAGGCGGACAGCGCGGCACAGTTCTCAAGGTTGTCTCCGGTCGAAACGTCCACGAGCAGGCTATCCTCGTTCACCACCGCTTTGATCTGGGCGAAGGCCTTGAACATCCCTTCGAGGAGACCGCCTTTGAGGTCCATGACCTGGACACCTATCCCGAGCTTGTCGGCCACCGACTTGAGCTCGTCGATCTTCTCCCTGTGCTTTCCAGTCGAGATAAGGTAAATCTTGTCGGTCGGGAACTCCCGAACCACTGCAAAGAGCGCCTGAATGTTCTCGCCTAAAGGCGCCACGATATTGTACTTCATCAAGAGTCGAAACAACCCAATCCTTATAATCTTATCCCATTTTTAAGGGACTAATCGTCAGTTAAATCTCTGATTTAATCCTTGTAATACAAGATTATCTTTTGCTCGCCACCCTGAGGATTCGAGAAATATGTCAGAAACTGTCAACGGAGTACAACACCTCAAGCAGGCAGATTTCGAGCGCGCAGTCTTGAAGTCGTCAACACCTACAGTCGTGGACTTCTACGCCGACTGGTGCGGACCGTGCAAGATGGTCAGCCCGGTCATCGAATCCCTCTCCAAAGAATACAACGGCCGGGTCAACTTCGCCAAAGTGGACACTGACGCCAACCAGGCGCTCGCCACGCGCTACCAGATAATGAGCATCCCGACAGTGATGATCTTCCGAGACGGCAAGATTGTCGACAAGGTCATCGGGGCTGTGCCGGCGCAGGTCTACAAGCAGAAGATCGACGCGGCCCTGAAGGAGAACTAGGAGATGTCCCAAACATCCAAGGTCGTCTCCTACGCCCTCGCCGGAGGGTTCGTCGGCGCACTGGTCATGGGAATCGTCGCCTTGATGATGCCCGTGTCCACTCCCATGGGGAACGTTTCCTTCTTTGTGGCAGCGGCCATGCAGATGGGGATGGGTTCGATGTCGACGGCAGCCGGATGGACGCTCCACCTCGTAACAGGGTTAGTCATCGGAGGGATCTTCGGCGCCGCGGTGGTGAAGGTCTCGAGCCTCAGGCTCAACTCGACAGGCAAGGCCGTCGGGCTTGGCGCAGTCGCAGGGACCGTGGCGTTCTTCATCTGGTTCCTGCCGACGATGGCGATACTGATGCCCGCCCTGATGGGGATGCCCACGATGGTGGCAGGGGGCTTCGCGGCCCACGTTATCTTCGGGCTGGTCCTCGGAGGGGTAACGTCTCTGGCCGTTAAGTCAGGTGCCTCATACAAATGCCCGGCTTGCGGAGCCGGCTTCGGATCGAGGGAGGAGCTCATGGAGCACAGTAAGGTCCATATGTCAAGCAAACCTGCGCAGGAATACAAGTGCCCTACATGCAGAATGACCTTCGCCAGTCAGCAAGAGCTGATGGACCACAAGGCGAAGGCCCACCCGATGTAAGAGTGAGGCGAAATGGAGCGGGCACGTCCGACGCCTCTCCCCCTTTTTGATATGAACAATGTGATTCACGACGAGAAAGTGCTCTGAATGTGGCGCCCACCCCCGCGACTCAAGAGCCAGGTAATTCCGTCGTCGAGTGCGCAGAATGTATGCTAGACATCTGCTGTTGTTGGCCGACAATCCACGGCAAGCCGTGAGGAAAGGCCATTCATTCGGTTAATCGACCCAATTCATTCTTCATGTGCTCGACCGTTTCTTTGAGCCTCTGAAACTCGTCATCTCGCCTGAATGCTACGCGTTCATTGAGCGCGAAGCCACATCTGTAGCATATCTCTGCGTCATGCGGATTCAGCGTGGTGCAGCGAATGCACTTTCTAGGCACCTCGGGCTTCAAAGACTCTCCTGACTTGATCAGGCCATACGCCCTCAGCACAGCCTCGTCGACATCCCTCCCGGATAGATGGACGTAATTCCTCGGCATCTCGCTCCCCTGCACCCACCCTGCGAACTCGCACAACACGGCTTCCGTGAGAATCTTGCTCAAGTGCGTAAGCCTGGTATGCCGAAAGATGTACGGGTTCACCCTTTTCACGACTCCCGCCCTCTTCGCCGTCCTCTTGACGAACTCGGACAGGCCAATCCATTGCAGTGGTCTGTGCGTGGTGTCGCTGCTCACGTCGACCCAAAGAGGGGCGCCCTCGTCCTTCAGGGGGTGATTAGAAATCCAGTTAGCCAATAGCGGGGTCGCGTTGATGACCCTGACTCGCCGTGGGCCCGTCTTCCCTTTCTCTAGGTAGATACTGGCGCCGTATTGATCGAAGATTACAGAGCTCTTCTTCAAGCTGAGTAGCTCATGGGGCCTGAAAGCCGTTTCGTAAGCCGTCTCAACAAGCGCTCTGTCTCTGGGATTATGGCACATCTCTCGAATCGACTGCAACTCCTCTTCGGTGAGAAGGTCGTTTACGTTCACCCGACTCCACACCTTTCCCAGCCTGACCCAGTCCACGAAGCCCGGGTCTCGAAGCCAGCCAAAGAACTTCCTCACCAGTTGCCGATAGTCCTGCTTCGTCCAGTCGGAGTAATCCCCTCTCTTGGCTACATTCTCTAGGTACGTCCTGAGATCCTGCTGAGTCAATGCGTCGAAGGCCCTGCCGAAGTCCTTGGACATCTTGTTCAGGGTCACATTGTACTTCTGGAGCCTACTGTCGGAAAGAGGGGGTAGGGTCGAAATGAATTCCTGAATCAGCTTCTTGTTGTGAATTCCACTATCTTCGTCCAAGCTCAAATTGGCTCGTTCGACCAGCGTTTTACGCTCGTTCGGCTGATACACTTAACTCATGAGTGGGATGCCGCGGGTCGGACTCTCCCCAACTCATGTCGGATTTGAGCTGTAACTTACGGTAGATTGAGAACGAACACAGGTTTCCAACAACGCGGGTTGAAGTCTCGACGACCGCACGACGAAGATGCCTATCGGTTGTAAACCATTGATTCGCAAAAAGACTGGACCAGTTTCAGCTACACATCGACCTAGACAAGCAAGAGGAACACTGACGCAGGAATTGTCAGACAGTCGGATGCTACATCTAGTTGGTCTTTGGATAGCAGCAGTCCCATCTTCACTCCAGCGGCCTTCTGGAATTTGTATATGCCCTTGAAATCTGTCTTCTTTGACACTGTCTTCTGAAACTTGACCTCTATAGGCAATTCAACGCCGGCCCCGTCATAGAGAACGTAGTCAAGCTCTCCGCCTTCGTACCGCCAATTGAAAACGTAGTTCGAGTAATCAAACGTCTGCTTCTTTCGACTCAATCGGAATGCGAGACGGATGAGATGGTCGCCAACTATTCCCTCGACCAAGATTCCTTGGTTAGCATTGTCCTCTCTGAAAGACTCGCTCAGTTCGAAGGAGGACTTTGCGCTTAACCATCCATTCATGACGTGAAGGAAGAATGGGTCGTGAAAGCGAATTCGCTTCTCCCTCTCCATCCGGGGCACCTTCTTGACTTCACCATATTGATGTGAAATCGTGAGGATGAACATATCCCGTAATGCCATTAGGTAATTGATGGCAGTGTTCACACTGCCTACGTCAGTATCTTTGTAGAGAGTTCGCCAGGAGACGGGCCATGAGAGATTGTTAAGCACCTGGCCGACTAGTTGTTTGACGATGGTCTCTTCTTTGTTCAGGTTTGCTAGTTGCCCAAGGACGCTGTTCAGATATGTCGTGTACAATCCCTCCTCGAGTCTCCCCCTGGCCGAATACTCGTTCACCACTTTGGGTATCCCGCCTGTCAGCATGTATTCATAGAGCAATTCATTCAACTCGCCGACATATCCGAATACGGCCTCGAGGCGCTTATCCAACTCCCCACGCGCTAGGCGGGAGAAAATCTCCTGCCGAGGCACTGCCAAGCGGAAATCGAGACCAAGGACACCACCGAGCTTGCGATCGCGAATGTAGACGTATTCTGCGAACTTCATAGGGAGCATAATCTTGTCCAGGGGATCGTTCGTCACTCCCCGCCGTCCTGGTAGGCGCTCTGTCGACATCTTGATGTCCATGCTGTGGCTCCCTGTGGCAACGACGGTGCAGTTCCTCAGCAAGCCTCTGTCCCAGAGCCACTTGATACCCCGCTGCCAATCCCTGACTGAAGTAATTTCGTCTAGGAACATGTAGTTGCGTGAATCTCCTCTTTGAGACCGCGTCAAAGTCAGATAGCCTCTGACCACATCCACAACATCTTGGGGAGACTTCTCAAGGTCGAACGAGTAATAGAGGATATTCCAAGGCGATATGCCTCGAGACAGGAAGTCTCTGATCTACAGTTTGACCAAGGTCGTTTTGCCGACTTGCCTCGGCCCCCTGAGCGAGTAGACGAGGTCTGAGCCATAGTCGAATGTGAAGCGTATTCGTGGGTCATATCTCAGGGGCGAAGTCGTCCATTGCCGTATGCTTTCATCTGTATCGATTTCGCCTGGTGACCTCCACCAAGGATTTGACAGTCTAAGTTTCTCATTAGTGCTCAAGCATTCACAACCGACGTTTGAACAGTTCTTTATATATACAATTGGCTTGTTGTGAACAGTTCTTCATATATTCAGCCGAGTTCTTCTGAACAGTCTTTCATTTATCCAATCGCCGGATTTGAGGTGCAATCTACGGGTAAGAGGTTACAGCCTTCTTGACGCGAGTCACTAGCTCTCACAGATGGAATAGCAGCTTCGACGGCGTAGATGATCGAGCGTAATCCGGCGGGGTCGCATCAAACCACCCTTTACCTTTCACGCGTTGAGCACCCAAACGTAATAGTTCAACGCCGACGCAATGGTCACCCAGAATATGTATGGCAACAGGAGCGCAGCGGCGCCCCTTGAAACCCTGTAAGAAAACACCATGGCAACCAGAATCGCGGCCCAGAGTGCTGTTATGACGACGAACCCATATAGCAACTCATGCCCCCCAAAGAAAACCACCGACCACGCGACGTTCAGAATCAGCTGGATTGCGAACGCCCACAGCGCAGCGCCCGCCTGTTGCCTCTTTCCCCAGAGGAGGTACAGGGTGACCCCCATGAGGAAGTAAAGCGCCAGCCAGACGGGGGCGAAGAGCCAGTTGGGAGGCGTGAACCAGGGCTTCTGTAGTTCGGCGTACCAAGTGGGGATTGCGGAAATCGTGAAAACGGAGCCGACGACACCAGCCGCCTCACAGGCTACGATAGAAACCAGCAAACGAACTACGTTCAATCTGCTCGACTTCACATCAAGCCGACTCGCTCCGTGCCCATGGGAAGGGGCCTCTCTTGAACCTATTCACGAAACCTTGAGAAGCTCCCTTCTAGGCGGTGCAGCGAACTAGCCACGATTGACTTTATCCGCAGGGCAAGACCGCCGAACATTCTGATAACCGAAAACACGAGACGAGTGAAGAGGTGCCGCGGGTCGGACACTCCCCGACTCAGGTCGGATTAAAGCAGTAGTTTACGGCAAATTGAGGACGGATGCAGGCTTCCTGTTCTCCATCGGTAGACGGCGAGGGACGTAGTACGCGATTAACGCGTTGGCGATTATCACGACCCCAAGTCCCACGAAGAAAGTCAGCGCGAGCGCCGTCCCCCTGATTGTTCCTGCGTAGAACTGCGAGAATGCATTGGCGATATAGAGCGCAAACAGAGCCCCCACGATGCCCCGCATCGGCCTCGAGAGGGAATTGGTGAACGCGAATCTCAGCCCCGCGCTCACCAGACCCCAGACGCCGCTAACTGTGAAGAAGTAGATGACGACCTGCCCCAGAGCGTGTCCAGGCAGCACAGGATAGCCGAGTGTTCCCCAGCTCTCGAAGTACCTGCTGATCAGGGTGAACACATTGGGGTACTGGCTTATCGTCAAGCCGATGATTAACAGGAACCCGAAGGCATTGACCGCTCCCCACCACCCATCTGTCGCCCCCCTATCGCGCCTCCACCTTCGCTCCCAATCCCATTCCTGCTTTCCCATGGGTGAGGGCCCGCCGACCCTCGCTCCACAGTTGTGACAGTAGGCAGCGTCAGGAGCAAGCACCTTGCCGCACTTCGGGCAGTACATGCACGCCCTATGCCGGGGTACGCCCGCTTAAGCTGTGTCCCTAACATCGGTTTGTGCTACAGCTCTATCCTGTGTGGTACCGCGAGTCGACACTTACCCGGCAGGTTTCTTGGGGCTGAAGACAAGGTTCCTCCCCGACCGGCCCATTTCCACAGCCCCGGTTGCCACGAGCGCGTAAAGCGTCATGAGGAGTTCGAACCTCAGGGCGGTCCTCTCCTTTGCCGCGAATGTCTCTGTGGCCTCCTTCTCTTCCATAAGGGAATTGGTGGTGACAGACTTCCTCCTGACGACCCTGGCGACTGCCTCGACCTCGGCTGCAGTCACGAGGGTCATGTAGTACGAGGAAGGGCCTCTGCTGCTTGGGCTGAGAACGAGGAAATCCCCAGCTGCAGTCCGGTAGACCCTGTACTCCTGGCGGACCGCCTTGACAGAGCCTATGTACGCTAGAGCTCGGAAGGAGTCAGAGACGCCGTCCGCTGCCATTTCGGATGGTCGACGGCCAGCGCCCATATATGCTTCCCCCTCTGGAACTGGACCGTTAATGGACTCGCCAGGCCCGAAGGCCGTGCTCACCATCGTGTTGGTCTGCGCAATCCTTGCCTACACGGCATACACTTTGGTGAACACTCCGGGGACCGTGAGCATGCCTAATCCCCCCACCCGGTTCACAGTCAACGGCCACACCTTCGTGATAACCTACCTAGCAGCCAACCAGAGCGCAAGGGATTCAGGCCTGATGAACAAGAAGATAACCAACGAAACGACGATGCTTTTCGTCTTCCCAGCCCCGGGTATCTACTCCTTCTGGATGGGCAACGTGAACTCCAGCCTCGACATGATATGGCTCAACGTCACCGGGGACGTGGGCCGCGTGGTGTACCTCAAGACCGACGTGCCGGTGTGCTCTGCCACCTTCTGCCCAGTCTACCAACCGCCGGTCGCGGCTAACTACGTCCTCGAGGCGAAGGGGGGGTTCGCCGAATCCAACGGCATCGGCTCGAACACCGCAATCCAGTTCAGCTGATTCCGTGGGGCCGCTGCCAGCGCCTGGACTCGCGAAAACCCTCCGGAATCCGAGACCTCACACCCCGACCATTCCGTCCCTGTGCATCGGGTTCCAAGAGTGGCCGGGCCTTCTTTTCCATCAGGCGTTTCTTCATGTCCGTTGGCATTCCTGCATGTTGTCAGATTCGTCTAGGAAATGCGACCTAGCTGCCTTTTGGCTGGGCCAGGGCCGACAGTCCGACATGCAAGCGACACCTGGCCCGCAGATGAGCCGGGCCCAGAAGCTGAGGTGGTACGCGGGACAGCTCATGACAGACGCGGCTAACGACGAGAAGACTGGGGACAAGGAGACTGCCATCTCGCGGTACCTCCAAGCGGCTGACCTGCTCCTGCTTCTCGCGAAGACGGAAGAAAGCTACACGGCCTGGAAGTACTATGCGGACCGAGCCGCATACTGCCAGCAGAAGGCCCGCGGGCTAATCGCGCTGACCCCCAAGCCCGACACAGGGTAGGTCCAACCCGTAGCTTCCAAGCTAGCCGGCACACTTCGTTAATATACCACGGACCCCCAATATTCAGGGATGAAGTGGGAGTGCTATCGTTGCGGTCACATCTTCGAGGGAGAGAACACGCCGGACGAGTGCCCCGACTGTCACTACTCGTTGACTTTCTGGCTGGAGCATTCTGAAACCCCGACCAACACAGTCAGAAACTTCGTGAAGACGGACCCGTTGACGATTGACGCCGACGAGACAGTCCTGAGTGCAGCGCAGAAGATGAGAGAGATGAACGCGGGGAACATCATTGCGTTGGTCAGGGGTGAACCCGTTGGAATCCTGACCGAGAGGGACATACTCAACAGGATTGCAGCGGACAACCTGCTGCCGTCGAGCATTCTTGTCAGGAAGATCATGACGTCGCCGATGGTCACGATAACTGCAGACACTCCTCTTCCCGAGGCAGTGAAATTGATGGCCAAGCACAGAATCCGGACCCTGTTCGTCACAGACAAGGGCAAGCCGCTCGGCCTGCTCAACATGAGGTCAATCGTCGGCGACCAGTTCCGCGTCGCCAAGAATCTGGAATCATAGCCAGTGGATAGGTATCCGTTGAAGACCGTCCTCTTCGTCTGCGTCGAGAACGCCGGGAGGAGTCAGATGGCCGAGGGCTTCGCCAAGAAGTACGGTCTGAACGCCACGAGCGCGGGCACCGTCCCTGCTTCTCGCGTCAACCCGGTTGCTGTCCAAGTCATGAAGGAGGCAGGGGTGGATATCTCATCGAGCAAACCCAAGATGCTCACTGCCGAGATGATCAACGAGGCGGGCGTGGTCGTGACTATGGGCTGTTCCGTGGAGGATGTGTGCCCGAGACCCATGCTCGCCAAGATGCAGAAGAAGCTCGTCGACTGGGACCTCGACGACCCGAAAGGCAAGTCAGCGGACGAAGTGAGGAAAATCAGGGACGAAATCGAGGCGAAAGTGAAGGGCCTGGCGGCCTCGGGCTACCAGTAGGACAACGTCCTTCCTTATCTACCGCATCTGGAATCATTCCCCTTCATGAAGGGAGCGCCTAGCGCGAGGAGTGAGACCTACCTGCCACGTTTCCGGAAGGTCTTGGTCGCCGCGGCCTCCAGAGGGAGAACCGTGTCGTACGGTCAATTGATGAAGGAGTTCGGGCTTTCCAGGGGTCGTCCGCTCACGAAGGCAATCAGCGAGGTGGACAGGCTGGAGTACGCCGAAGGCGCTCCAGGCTTCGCTTCAATCATTGTGCGAAAGGACACTGGGTACCCGGGCGGTGGCTACTTCTGCGACGATGAGCTACCTGAGACCCTCCGCAGGAGCAGAGACAGGTCGTCGGACCCGCGTCTTTCCCCTGCGGAAGTTGATCACCTGATAAACCAACAACGCAGAACCTGGGCCTACTATTCCAGGAAGCCCCAGTAAGCCAACAGGATTCGCATCGAATCTAGCTCACGCGCCCGCGCCATGCCGGGTCAGTCCAACTACCACTTCATTCCGAATTTCTTGGAGATTCGTCTGTATCTTTCAGACTGCTTCGCGCAGAGCCCCGCTTCATCATCGATATCGAAGCCCAGTTGGTTGGTGAACAGGTGAACATATCGACTCCAGTGGTAGACGAGGGGGTTCTCCTCCCTTTCACGCCAGGGGTTCCTGTCGCCTCCCTCCCAGGGATTCCCTAGCCCTTTCGCCCACAGAGGATTCTCAAGGCCTGACCGCTCTCGCAGAGCCAACAGCCGCACAGCAGTCTCCGACCCGCGGTTGAAGTATTCCTGAGCAACCTTCCAACCGTTCTTCCCGTACCTGTCCTCCTCCCCCACGTAGGGCTTCCCGACCTCCCCGTGATTTCCAAAGTGCCACTCCGAAATCAATCCCTTCTTCAGAAGAGAACCAACCAGAGACGAGACAACTTTCGTCTCCCTTGCCTTCGCCCTCTTGTCCTTCAGCCTGATCCGGAACCTTATCTCTGGCTCCCTGAAGTAGTGCCAGGTCAGAATCGTCCCCGACTTCTTGAGCTTCTCCACATAGGGCCGCAGGACATGGAGCAGGATCCCATTTTGGTCCTTGAGTTCTGCCATCATATTGATTTCTATCCAGTGCTCCAAAGACGTTCCACGATACGATTCCAACCGGCCGGCTTGATAAGCACACCGCGTCCACACGGACCTTGAGACGCTACACGAAACCTACCTGCTCTTGACCTACGTAGAGCAACCTGGGACAGCAGCGGGCTGAAGTCGGAGCGGGTCTGCTAGGGTTCGGGCTTCCACATAGGGGAAGACTCGCTTCCGGTCATCCTTGACTTCTGGATGAACGTCGCCACGTTACTACGGTAGGTCTCCGGGTCGAACTCCGAAGTCGTCGCGTCGTCAACGTCTATGACGAAGATCGAATGAATACGAGCGTACTGTAGCTCGGCCAGCGAAATGGGAGGCTTGTTGTAGTAGACGTCGGTCATTGCCTTGATGTCTATTGCCTCCTGCGTAGTCCTGTGCCTCGAGGGTTTCACAAAGAACTCCGGGAACTCCAGGACGTAGGAGGGGGTCGTTCCCAAGGCGAACTTCCCAGCGAACTTGCTGTACCGTGCAATCTTGCTTGCAATCCTGGTCCTGGCATAGACCCCTGGTTCGAGGGCAGCCTCCGGAGGGATGAACCCTGTCTCTATCTCAACAATGAGTGCGCCGTCCCCCCTCGCCCCGTGAACGTCGCAGACGAGGACCTTGTCCAGTCTGTGCTCGACCTTGACGTCGTACCCCTTCTTGATGAGGCTCCGAGCACAGACCAGCTCGAGGGCGGAGTGGTTAATCTTCACGAGATTCTTCCTGTAGAGGCCAACCAGTATGTCTGCAATGTCGAAGACCTTCGAGCGTACTTCGTCGTCGTCTTCTCTACAGGCCCGGCGCGCGAGGGTGTGGAGGTCCTCCCTGAATCTCCTTACATCCAATCCTTCGTCCTCTTGCCCTCTTTGTATTAAAGGGCTGAAGATGCAACTTCGTCAGGTCTTGTGCCTGTCGAGTATCGCTCTGACCTCGTCGTCATCGACCTGCCCAAATTCACCGTAGAACTCCCCTATCGCAAAGAAGGGCCCGGGGGTTTCGAGGCAGACCACCCGGTTCACGTCGTCCGACAGGGTCTCGACTGCGTCCGATGGAGCGACCGGGACTGCGACGACCAGTTCCTTCGGCTTTCTCTTCTTGACCGACATGACCGCCGCCTCGACAGAGCTCCCCGTTGCGATGCCGTCGTCAACTATCACGACGACCTTCCCTTCCAAAGACGGAAACGGAGCGTCTCCCCTAAGCTTCAGTGTCCTCGCCTTCACCTCTTCCTTCTTCTGTGCGATCTCGGCATCGAGGAAGTCCCGCCCCACACCGAGAGACTCGGCGGCCTGCCTGTCCATAATCACGTCCCCTTCCTGAGTTACGGCTCCGAGGGCATACTCGGGCTCATTGGGGGCTGCAATCTTCTTCGTGACTATCACGTCGAGCGGGGCATTCAGCAGATCTGCGACTTCGCTGGCCACCACCACTCCCCCCCGGGGGATCCCCAGAACGACAACGTCGGTCCCCTTGAGGTCCATGAGCGCCTCACCGAGCCGCTTCCCGGCTTCCACTCTGTTCCGGAAAAGAATTCGATTCACGCCCGCCCGCATTCGGGTATCAGGCATCGCCATATTTCAGTTGCCTCGTCCGGCTCTCAGGAGGGATGTGGCTTTCCTCCGACGGTGGTCTCGTAGCGTGCCTCCATCGCCACCGCCCCGGTTTGCCCTCGGTATGGCCCTCGTGAAGTCCGGGTTTCCCCGTCTCTACGCGTGCCACCATCCCGCTCGCGGATTGGTACCAGACGCCAAGGCTTTCCCAAGCGTCTCTTCTTTTCCGCGAATCCTTCCTTTTCCTGGCCGGACGAGTGAGTTGCAAATATGCGTGACGAGTATAAAGGAGTTTCGTCAGTTCTCGGTTTTGGGAAAGGACGCGGCGACGGCAGCCCTCTGGCTTCTGTCCGTCTTCCCGTTCGACTTCGCCCACTTTCCAGAAATGTTTCCTCCGTCTATCAGATTCGCACTGACGTGGGTGATGAACGAAATCTATGTCATCGTGCTCGTCCTGACGGCGCTGGGCAGCCTCGCCAACGCGGTCTACGCCTCCATCCTCTACGCCGCGGTGAGGAGTCGGTTCGCCTCCAGCCGCTGGCAGAGCAGCTGAGCTGGGAGCGACTGTCAGAGGGTTCCAATCTTGTGCAGCGGGGCCCGGCTTCCGATCACCCAGACCTCCCAGGAGTCCCTGACCTTCATGTCCACCTTCCCGAGCTTCCCCTGCGGGACGGCGAGTATCCTTCTGATCGACCCATTCCTGAAGAGGTAGGGCTGGAACGAGACGCTCGAGTGATTCTTGAGTGAAACCTCTTCATATCAGGATGTGTCTCGCATTCAACCACCACCATCTCTTCAGCGCCGTTCTCTGACCTGTACCCGAGGAGGTCAGGCCTGTACGAGGACCAGGACGCCTTCCCGTGAGGAGGGTACAGGGGTTCCTCCACCACCGAGTAGCGTTCGCACTCGAGCTCCGCACGGACGATGGCCTTCATCGACCTGTGAATCACAGACTCTGCCACGCCGGAACCTCGGCTTGGTCCGGATTTCTCCCCTGTGCTGCAATGAAATTGAGTACGTGCCAACAGTTTTCACCCCTTTTCAGTCAGGCATGACTTGTTGTCTCCACGATTTGCTCCGACATGATAGGGTGGTGAACAGAAAACCTGCGCTTTGTCAGGAAGTGGAGTCAAGCTAGGATAACAGGCTAGGATAACATTACCCGGTCAGCTCTCTCGCTGTTGGCGAGGCTGGGGGTGAAGGAAACAATCCGAGCCGGCACCGGCTACGCGCGAGGCCGGGAACATTCCGGGTTGTCACGTTGCCCGAAGCTCCGCCTCGAGTCCACGAGAGTCAAGTGTGGTCCGACGACCACGCTTCGGAAGGGTGGAGAACCATCCTCGAACGAAAGGGTGGAGAGCCCTTCGCCAGACGAAATAGGCGTAGAGCGCAATGCTTAGCGCCGACCTCGGGCGGCGAAGAGTTCGAAGCCTCGATCGGGAGACGGATGGTTCGAGACCTGAACGAAGAATGGAAGGCGAACCCCACCGGGCTCGAGTGACTGACGAGAACAGCGAGGGGCGGCTTTGTGAGCTTATTAGTTCCACGCGAATGTGGACCCACTGCTCCTTTTCTTGGTGGTGTTCTACGCAGGCAAGAACGTTGACCTGGTGGTTGATTATGCGGGACCATTCGTTTCCATTTTCCTTGGGGCGTTCGTAGGATTCCTTGTCGGCGCCTCAGCCGCGTGGGGGGCACTGGAAATCGTGAGCGCATCCGACCAGTTCGCCTTCACCAGGAGCACGTTGAATCCGGGCACCCTCTCCACTCTCATTGCGCTCAGCTTCAGCGGCTTGCTGATAGCCTTCACGATGACCCTCATGGGTTTCGGTTCGCTCGCGCTCTCTTACTTCACAAGACGACCTAGGCCCACCACCATTCAGGTCCCGACTTCATAATCGTTAAAGAGCGTGCGTCACGCGGGTGGGCAAAGCATGAGCGAAATCACCGCCCAGAAGGGAAATACGGTATCAGTCCACTACCTCGGGAAGTTCCCAGGAGGCAAGGTCTTCGACACGAGCATGAAGTCCGAGGCTTTGAAGTCGGGCCTCTACAACCCGGCGAGGGACTACAAACCGCTCCAAGTGACACTTGGCGCCCGCCAGGTGATCGCAGGATTTGAGGAGGCCCTTATCGGCATGAAGGTGAACGAGTCCAAGGAGATCATCCTCCCTCCTGAGAAAGCCTACGGGCGAACCGGACGTCACCCCATGGCAGGGAAGACATTGCAGTTCACGCTTCTCGTGACCAACATCAAGAGGCCGTAGTATCAGGGACTAGCCCTCGCGTAGTTCTAGCCAGGTTTCGTCTCGGTGTTACGTGCAACTTGGGGAACTCAAGCTCGGTAATGGCCCTGTCGCTCATGGATTCTCCCATCTGGTCGCGGAACCTAGGCCATCAACTGGTCCGCGCGTCCTGTTTGTGCCTTTCGTAGTAGGTCCTCAACTTTGCGCGGTTCCCACAATCCTTCATGCTGCACCATCTCCTGCTCTGGTTCTTGGAGCAGTCCAGGAAAAGCGAGCCGCATCCCTGTTCCTCGTTCGCGCACTCTCTCACCCTCGTCAGGTCGTCCGACGTCAGGAGGTCAGCCGCCGAACGCGCAATCGGCCACAGCATCATGTCGGCAGACTCGGTGTCCTGCCACGCCCAGCTGTATTCGGTTCCTGTGCTGGTGAGCTTGAGCTTCCCGAGGCTCTTTGCGAGATGTCCGTTCAAAACTTCGAGGTCCTTCTGGTCGGCTTTCCTCTCGTGGGCTACCGCCGAGAAGATCCGGTATATCGCCTCGCGGAGTTCGTAGGCGTCGACCATTACCTGTTTCGCCAGGACTGCTTTCTTCTTCGGGACTGACAGAAGCTTCTGCTCCTCTTCTTTGCTGAGCAGGCCCTTCTTCAGGCTCCACCCAAGTAGGTCAGCGTAGCTTGTGAGCTTGTCCTCGGCGTGATCGCTGGTGCGCCAGTCTACGGTGTCAGTGAAGTCCAGGCAGAGCTCTGGGTTGCTGGTCTGCCGGGGCGCTCCCTCTGCTTCCATGCGAGGTGCCTCTACTGCCGCGCTATATCAACCTAACCTCCAAAACGACCTATGCTGGTAACACATAAATACCTAACTTGCTATACCTTTGATGGTGGTTAGGAAACGACCATAAGCGAACTGCAAATCAGCCGGCCGAGGCCGGTCGAAGAACTCAAGGACGACTTGATTGCGGTGTCCGAGAGCATCCAATCAGGAAAGGCTCTCCTGAGGGTCGTCGCCTACCCGTGGGGCGTCGAATTCGACGTCGTCGAAATTGGAGAGGACACCAAATGAACACCAACGGCAAGGTAAGGGTGGAGGTAAGGAGCCGGGAGGTTCCTGTCAGAACAATCGAGCTTCCGAAGCACATCGGAACGTCATCAGGCTACTTCTTCTCCTACCCTGGTGGTCATGCCGTGGTTTACGAATCGGTTCTTGACGACTCGCAACAGAGGGCGATCGACGAGGCGAAGCGGCTGTCCCACGAACTGGGGCTCCAGCTGGAGATAGTCGACGCGGCCAAGTCAAACCCGCTCCGACGGACCCTTTCGGCCCTGATTTCGCTTGGCAGGAGCCAGCCCTCGCTGACCCTGACGACGTCGTGGTCAGACTCCGAACGGCGACCAGTCAGGGGTCCCCCCTCTCCTCTGCGGCTGCGAACTAGCACGCCGCTCGCATCTGACTGCAATCCTGGTCAAACCGTTTAATACGCTCAGGCCGGAATTCCGGCGCATGCCTGAAGGCACGGGTTACTGCCACAAGTGTGGGGCTCAGCTACCAGAGGGTGCAACCTTCTGTCCGAAGTGCGGAGCTGCGGTCGCTTCGACGACTGCTCAGATGGCTGCACCTGGGCCACTGAGGGTCGAAAGGGGAGAAAAAGCAGAGAAGCACGAAGAACGCGAGAAACGCGAGAAGAACGAAAAGGGCGAGAAGGGGGGCCGCGGGGGAGTCCTCGGCGCAGCTGTGGGCGGTTTCATCCTCATCTGGCTGGGGGTGACTTTCTTCCTCGAACAGAACGGCTACTTGGCGAGCGACATCTGGTGGGCCTACTTCCTGTCCGGCGTCGGCGTAATCCTGATACTGCAGGGAATCGCAGTCTATTCGATGGGGCGCATGGGGCTCGGCCCCGTGGTCGGAGGGTCAGTCCTCGTCCTGATTGGGCTGAGTTCTATCGCGGCCAGCCAGTTCAACCTCGCGGCGCGTCTGTGGCCTCTGCTGCTCGTCGTCCTGGGAGTATTCGTCCTCATCGCTGGGGTCGCTTCTCGCAGAAGGGTTCCGACGCCCTAGAGCCTCATCGTAAGCAGGTTGAACAGGACGTGTTCGACCCTAGTGGAGACACTGTTCCTTCCGAACACCCTGAAGTAGCCCTTCCCGAAAGACTCAATCAAATCCCCCATGTCGTACCTGGGCAGAATGGGAGTGGAGACCACCAGCCTCCCCCACTCGTTTGGTTTCAGCTCGTGTAGCATCCTGGTGCCTTTTCCAGTCACAACCTCGAAGAAGTATCCGTCGTAGTTGGGCGAGAGGTAGGGTAGCTCGTCCAACTGCTGGGCGAAGACCCCCTCTGTCGCGGTATACATCTCGACGACAGCGGAAGAGCCGTAGTGGTGGCGCAGAATCGGTTCGTATCTTGTGTGAATCTTCGCAATGCTGGTGCAGAAGAGCGCTCTGGGCTTCCAGAACTCCTTTGGTCGGACTCCGTGCTCCCTCTTCACGAATGCTGCGAAGGCGACCATCACCGGAGTCACTCCCATCAGGCTTCCAATGTCCTCGCCTTTCGCAACCCGATACACCAGTTCGAACCTCTTCTCCCAGTCCTTCCGCGTTATGCCTCCCCCAAGCGAGTCGACCTCCTCCTGTCTCGGGACGAGCCGGGCCCCTTGCAACTCAGGGTAGAGCTTCGCGTAGGTTCCCGAGCTGTATCCGTAGCTCTCCCGGCCCTCCTTCGATTCCAATTCGTGGACCTCTGACGGGAAGTTCAGGTTCAGTACCGGAGTCTCGAGGACTTGCAGGTTCTTCGTGACCGCGAAGTTCACCACGCAGCGTGCCCCCATTGCGAGAATCTGCGAGAGGTGCGTGTCGGTAACCGGAAGGACCTTCGAAGCACCGGTCGTCCCCCGTGTCATCACCCAGCGCCTCACCGACTCGGGGAGGAGCGCTGAATGCTCTCCTTCCCTCACCCTCTTGATGTAGGGGGACAGGGTGCGGTAGTTGGCGACAGGGAAGGCGGACCGAAAGCTGGCCATTCCGTCGACCCCAGCGGCCCCGTGGTCTCTCCCATATCCAGTCTCCGAGTATCCCTCGAGGAGCGTCTTCAGTGTCCTATCTTGGCTGCCAAGAGGGTCGGCCAACGACGCATACCACGGGTCTACGATCTCGCGCAGAAACGGAGATGTCCCAGACAACTCTGGTGTCGTCTCCTTCTGACCATTCAAGCATCGAAGTCCCATCGCTAGTGCTTAATTAGGCCGAGCACAATCGACGGTCGATGGCCAAGCGGGGTTTCACGATAGACACTGGCAAGGAAAAGATCGAGGTGGAGGGGCACGCCCACCAGAACGTGGCAGTCAAGTATCTGATGAAGAGAAGGCGGAGCCTGATTTTCACCAAGGACCCTGCCAAGGTAGAGAAACTCTTCGCGGAAGTCCCGACCAAGATCAGCATAATCGGGGCAAACGTGACCAAGACGTACAAGGTCGCCTGGGAGAGGGTCAGCACGGGCGAGTTCGCAGGAGCCCGTTTCACCTTCACCCTAGAAGAGGTCCATTAAGACAACCTTTTGAGTAGGAACAGGGTCCGTCCTGCTTGACGTGAGCCCAGGTTACAGGCGCGACGCGTACAAGGACGCGATAGAGAAGGTTCGCTCTGAGCATCGTGACTCGATCAAGCCCGCCCAGGGGACAGTCGAATGCCCAAGATGTGGTACCAGGCAGGTCCTCACGGACGCGCCTGGGATGCGACGCTGCCTGAAATGCGGCTTCGAGTTCAACCGCATGACATAGTCGCTACTTGCGGCCCATCGACCTTGGGAGGCCGGTCTTCGAGTCGAGCCACGCGACGTAGCTCGTCCCGCACGACGCGCACACGAACCTTTGGACCCTCATCGGTTTGCTGCTCTTGGCGCCGCCGACTCATTCCCTCGCTGGCTTGCTGTTTTCGTTCCCACACTTCAGGCACTTCGGCAACCCTAGGTTTTCGCGAAGTACTTCTTCAGTGGTTCCCAGTACCATTGCATCCAGCCCTCGGCGTAGTCCTTGGCCTGTTCTGAAGGGGCCTTGGAGTGGACCATCGTCATCTCGGTCTTCTTACCCTTCGGCTTGAAGGTCAGCTCGACCAAGGACGGAGGATAACCCGTCGGCCACTCTGTCGTCGTCCATTCATGGACTATCTTCTTTCCCCTCTCGAGCTTCACATACTTGCCAGTGATGTATCCGTCCCACGCCGTGAACTTGCTCCCCACCTTCGGCTTTCCGGTCGCAGGGGAGCCGGTGAACGCCGCGTGCTTGGCCGGGTCGACATAGGCCTCGTAAACAGCCTCAGGGGGCGCGTCGACGATGACTGTCTGTCTTATGACTTCGAACTTCAGTTCTTTCATGTGCTTCCTCCCAGGAAACCGAGAACCTGCTCATTAAACGCTTCCGCATTCTCAATGTGGGGAAGTGTCTCGCGTCCGGGACCATCGCCCTTCGGCCGTTGGCGACAGAGTGCGCAAGCAGATCGCCGCTCCCAGCCTCCTCGAAATAGAGGCTAGCTCTCCCCATGTCTACTGAAGGCATCTTTGTCAGAGGGCTCGTACAGCCGCTATGTCCCCTTGCCTAGGTGGCCTTCTTCCACGCCTGCGCCCTCTTACAGAAGTCGTCCGATTCGTCGAGGGCCTTAGGGCAGTGCTTGTAATGGTTGATGACCTCCCTCAGCGTTTCCTCTATGGGAGTCGGTGCCCCGGGGCATAGCGCGTCGAGCTGGGCCCTGACCTCCATCAGCGGCTGCCACACGTCTGACGGAATGCTGACTGGAACTCCCTGCTTGGCCGTTGTCATGGCCGCTACAACATCCGGGTCCTATTTGTGGGTTGGCAAACCCATTTATCGGCAGCGGCGAATGTCCAGTCCGTGTCAGACGACCGGGTCCGCGTAGTCAAAGAGCACATCAGGAAGCGCAACGAAGGGATGGACGAGAAGTTCCTGTTCGGGGCAGAGAGGGTTGATCTGAAGAAGGTCAGCCACCTAGCTCTGGAGGCGCGAAAGCGCGATTTCGTCTTCCTGGTGGATGAACCCCCGGAGAGGGGCGGGACGGACAGGGGGCCGAACCCGCTCGCCTACTTCATCGCGGGCGCCGCTTCGTGCCTGATGAACCAGTACGCCACCCTGGCGATAGCAAGGGGGGTGTCTCTCGACCGCATGGAGCTCACAGCCAGGGGACACTTCGACAGGAAGATAGGGGGCGCCTTCGATGAGATGGTTTACGACCTGCGTTTGGAGAGCCCCGCCCCGGAAGAGACGATTCTCGACCTCTCGAAAGAAGCCGAGAAGATGTGCTACGCGCACAACACACTGAAGAAAGCCGGCGTAAAGATGGTGACGAACCTCTTCCTAAACGGGAAGCAGATCTCCCGGGCCTAGAGACCTATGCTGTTAACGATGCCACCTGAGTTGGCGTCGATCACCAGTACTATCTTGCTCCCTTTGTGGTCGTATCTGGCGAACCACACAGGGGCGTGCAGGAGCTCGGCCTCTCCCACGTCAGATTCGGTGGAAATCTGCTGGATCATGTGATGCGCTGAGTGCGCCTTTTCTGACTGAAGCTGGTCCACCATCGTCTTCGCCTGGCTCTTCGCCACCTCTTCCCCCACGTCGCCGTTCAGGACCTTGAGGCCCTTGACCTTGGTCTCGTCGAAGAGCATGCGGTCCTCGAGCTTGAACTGGTAGTCCTTCGGCTGGTACTGGGTCAACGCCTTCAGGGCCACTATCGGGAAATTGTAGTCGTTGTCCATCTGGTAGGCCCTCCTGTTCCCTTGACCTCCTCCGAACCCTCCACCCCCCATCATCGACCCCAGCACTACTC
>CAYYYU010000020.1:0-16106 GCA_964476175.1 uncultured Nitrosopumilales archaeon | reverse complement strand
GGCACAGCCAAGGCCGACGCCTCCAATCCCTCCTAGGCCCGCGGCCACGCCCCCTCCTATACCCCCTTCGAGGGCGCCGAGAAACGCCGGACGAAGGACGTTCGTGAAGGCCCTGGTCACGATCGGGGCTGTCCTCTCGATAACTCCGTTCGTCCCGTGGGGGGACTTCCTCTCCCACTCTGCGGGCAGTTCAGGAACCGACAAGCGGCAAAAGGTGGTGATCGACAATGTCGCGAAGTACGGCTCGGCCGCCGGGCAGACAGTCAACGTGAACAAGACCGACCTGTTCCCTCCGGACTCCCACTGGGTGATCACCTACCCGTCGTCCGGGGATTCCACCCTCGACGCCCAGAACCCGGACACCTTCGTGAAGTTCGAGCTCATACGCCTGCCGGCTGGTCCGCTTGGAGGAGACGCGAAGGACGCCGCCGCCTTCGTGGCCTTCAGCAAGGTGTGCGTGCACCTCTGGTGCAGCCCAAACTACAACCCAGCCAGCAACCACGAGCAGTACGAGTGCCCGTGCCACGGCAGCATATACGAGATCCCAGACGGCAAGGCAGTCCAAGGGCCGGCGGCCCAGCAGCCGGCGCCCACGAACGGCATCCCGATGCTGACCCTGACCGCGGATTCAAGCGGGGACCTGTACATCGAGCCCCCCCTCTGGGACATCGACCACAACGGCGTGATCGGCTACGGCAGGAACTTCCAGAGCTACCTCAGCTACATCAAGCCGGCCGCGCAGGGGTCCGGGTGAAAGGATGTCAGAGCAGCCCCAGCCGGAGAGGCGGAACCTTCTCTCCAAGCTGTACCACTGGATAGTCGACGGACTTGAAAGGACAGTCTTCATGGGGGTCCAGTACACATTCCCGAAGAGGTTCGTCAGCCCCCTGGGGTATCTCGGGGTCCTGACCGGAATCACCTTCCTGGCCCTCGGCATCACTGGGGGCCTGCTGATGCTGTACTACCAGCCGACCCTGACCGGGTGCGGCAGCATCACGTGCGCATTCAGCAGCGTCGAAAGGATCAACAACGACGTCCCGTACGGCTGGCTACTCAGGAGCATCCATTACACAGCGTCGAACGCGATGGTCCTGCTCGCTGTCCTCCACATGTACTACCAATACTTCAGCGGAAGGTTCAAGATCAAGAACGAAGTCCTCTGGGTGACAGGCATAATCCTCGGGATCATCACCGGGCTCGAAGCCTTCACCGGTTACGACCTGATCTTCAACCAGAGGGCCGGCCTCGCGATAGAGATCGGCTCTTCATTGGCAAACGCCACCCCTGTACTCGGAGGGGCGCTGAGGCTTGCGACCTTCGGAGCCGGCTTCACGGATTTCATACTGAGGCTCTACTCAGCGCACGTCTTCATTCTGCCGATGGTGATGATAGTACTGGTCTTCGTCCACTTTCCGAGGTACCTCGTCTTCGACCTCCCGATAGTGTCGACAGTCATGGGCGGGATACTCATGTTGGGCGCCATCTTCCCAGCTCCCTACATCCCTCCCCTCGCATCGTGCCAGGCGAACCCGTTCCTTGCAGGCTGCCAGTACAACCCGGGGAACCCGACTTTGACTATCCCCGAGTGGTACCTCACCGGCATCTACGCACTGCTGAGGACAGAGTTCGACAAGTTCGTCATGGGGGGCATAATGCCAGGGCTCCTCTTCCTGATGGCCCTGGTGATCCCATTCATCGACACTTCGAAGAAACTCAACTGGAGGGACCGGCCGTTCTTCACTGCCCTCGGGATCACAAGCGTGGCGCAGATACTCATCACTACGGCCTGGGGGTTCTACATCAACCCGGACACGTCCTTGCCCACCCTCCAGCGGCTGCTGGTCCCCCCCGAACTCTACTTCGGGTCTATGATCGGAGTCACGGTCGTTTCCTTCGGGCTGACATATGCCTTCCTCAGGTACATCAAATCGAGGGAACGGGTCAGGAAGGCTGCGGCTCCTATGGGGCCCCTCCTCACCAAGAAGTGGGTCTACATCATCTTCCTACTCCTGATCCTCGGGCAGGTCGCCCTGAACGGGCTGGCGGCTCAGGCCGTGGCCTCAGGACTGCGGAACATGACCCTCTTCGATGCTGGGGCAGCGCTCGTCTCGTTCGGGATAATCGTCCACTTGTACAGGTACAGTCAGAGCCTGCCTTTCTAGAGTTAGTTTTCTGCATATCAATGCGTGTCACGCAATGGCGCAGCAGTTACTTTCCCGCCATCTGCCGATGGCGCCGGCTTAACCCCATTGCCGGTAGTCTGCGGACTTCCACCGCACTCCTCACCCTTTCGCGCCTCTTCACTCCTTTCGGTCAGAGGTGTTCTTTCGAAAGCAAGGCGTCCTGTGAAGACGGCTTCGTTACCATCACCCCGCTTCTCCCCCACGCTGCCTTTCCTTCCAGGTGGCTCCATGCGCGGGTCTGCGGGGCAATGATAACCGTAAACGGATGCCCATACATAGCGCACAGGCACTTTTCTCCTCGGTTTCCCATCCTTCACAGTCATGGAGATGGGCTTCTCAAGTCTCTCTCCATGACCGAAGAACTTCCTCCCGATGCAGAACGCTGCAGCTTCGTGTATCGACAAGCCTAACGCGTCTCTGTACTTCAGGTCCCCGACCTTCGACGTGTAGGCAGGATTGACAGTAACAACGGGGTACTCTTCCTTCCAGCACTTCATCATGAGGTTCTCGGAGAACTTCTTCCTGACGAACGCGTAGATGACCCTGTTCTCCTTTCTCCCGAAGTTCCTTTTGCCCCTGATGTTCAGGCCCTCGATGGCGAACACCTTAGCCCCTTGTTCCCTCGCCCAGGCGACGATCTTCGCGACGAACTCTCCGATTATGGAGTCCCTCTTCCCCTCCGAAGCGTACACGAGTCTGTCGTCCCTGAAGAACACGTGGGCGAGGAGGTTCCCGTCTCTGCTTACCACGGCTGCGGCGAACCCTTCTGGGTTGCTGTCTATGGAGCAGACCCGTTCGGGAATCTTGTGGAGCGATGGCAGCGCAATCTCGAAGCTCACCTGGGCGAAGTACCTTTCTTTCCTCCTCACCATCCTCACGGAGTACGCTTTCCCAGATTCGCGCAGATAGTCCATGTACTTTCTGAACCTTTCGTTGGCCCTCAGGTCGAACCACCTCCTAGTGCTTTTCACGCGATAGACTCTTCCCTTTGCTTCCCTTGGCTCGATCCGCTCGGGGAAGTTGATGCCTACCCTCTTACTGGCACAGTCGATCCTGGCGTTAGCGTTTCCTCTTTGATTCGCCTGGCCTATCGAGTAGAGCTGGCTGTCCCTCGCGTTCTTCCACGCCTGGTTTGATATTGTTCCCTGTGCCCTCTCAATGAAGAGACTTCTCGTTCCGAAGACCACTTTCGGGATAGTCCCCTCCGCAATCTGCTTCTCGAGAGTTCTCTTTCTCTTCTCCAGCCTCAGAAGAGTTCTCTGTAGTCGTTCCCTCTTTCCGGGCGATTTCGCCCTCGTGAGCCTCGAATTTGATTCCTCTATCGTGTCGAACGTATTCGAGAGGTAGAGGGGAAGGAGTTCTTGTTGGCTCTTGAGTTCAGCGTCCGCGTCTCTCGCAGCGTGTTCGCAGTACCTCCAGTTCAACGAAAGAGAACCGAGGGCTTCGAGCTGATGGGTGACCTCCTTGACAGACTTCCCTTCGACAAGCCTGTTGAAGGCAATCCTCCTCGCAGTGCAATACCTCTGCATCAAACCGTCTACTGCATGTTTGACATCATCCGAGATTCTCACAACCTCGCATTCGAACGTGAATTGCACACTCAGAGCGCACCCAACATACGAACCGCTTTTTCCTATTAAGACCAGCTGTCAATAGGTGATACGTCATGATGGGAAATGTCAGAACAAGCTACAAAGCTTCGACCGTGATGTCTGCGGCCATTTCGACCCATCTGGGTCCGACATCCCTGACCCTGCGGGCCCTGTACGCGGCTCCCTTCGGGAGCAGGTTCGCCAGCTCAGCCTCCAGATTGGCAGTCGCCTCTTCCTCGCTCGTCCCCAGGACGTGCCTGTAGTAGTGTACGACTCCCCCCCTCTTGGTCAAGGACAGTGCTAGAGGAAGGAACCTGTCTGCCTGCGAGGGGTGGGGCATCAGGACCCTGTCGAACTTCCCCCTGACCAGTTTGGGGAGGTCGGCGGCGTCGGCATTGACGACCCTCACAAGGCCCCCGACCTTGTTGATCGTGTTGTTCTCCGCGTGGAGCGAGCAGGCGAAGGCGTTGAGCTCGCAGCTGAGAACCTTGACTCCTTTACGTTTCGCCACCAGGATTGAGAAGGGTCCGACCCCGGCAAACATGTTCAGGACCCGCTCCCTCTCCCCCGTTGCCTCGGCTATCCTGAGCCTCTCCTCGGAGAGCCTCGGCGAGAAGTAGCAGCGCGCCACGTCGACCCTGTAGACGCAGCCGTGCTCCTTGTGAGTGGTCAGTGTCCTCCTTTCACCGGCCAGGTAGCGGAGCCGCCTGAGCCGGAATTCCCCTTCGATCCCTCCCTCCTGCTCGAATACGCACTTCACGTTCTTCACCTCGGAAAGGATCGCCCGGGCGATCTTCTTCTTCTCCGGGGCGGTCGCGCCTGCAAGCCGGACTATCGCGATGTCTCCGACAGTGTCGACCCCTGTTGTGATCTCCCCGTCGTCCTGAAGCCCAGCAGCCTCCAGCGCCTTCCTAATCAGCCTCGGCGTTTTCCTCCCTCCGCGCGTAGACGTAGTAATACTCGCCACTGGCCTTCTGTTCGCGGTCGAGCTTGCTCCCAGGCTTGTTCACTCTGGGCCTCCCGCTGTTCACGTCGCGCCTGTATGTGAGCCCGACCTGCTTCAGGAACTCGTTCATCCCGTCCTCCTTGGAAAGGAGGGTGGTGGCCTCGCCCTTCACCCCTGGGGTCCCACCGAACACCATCAGTCTGTCCGAGATGATGTCTATGACCTGGAGGTCGTGGTCGATTATGATGGCCGACTTCCCTCTCGCCTTCACCAGCCTGTTAATCGCCTTAGCCACGACAAACCGGTCTTCGACGTCCAGGAAGGCAGAAGGCTCGTCGAGGGCATAGACCTCTGCACCCCTCGCCATGGTTGCGACTATCGCCACCTTCTGAAGCTCCCCGCCGCTCAACTCCCTGACATTCCTGGGCAGGAGCTTCTCCATCCTCAGTGGCTGGACAAGCGAATCCTGCAGGTTGGGCTCGTCGTACTTCGTCCCGAGGGCTTCGAGGAAGAATTCGCCCACTGTCCCTGGAAATTCCGAAGAGAGATACTGCGGCTTGTAGGCGACAGTTGCATCGACAGACACCGCACCCTTGTCTGGCTTCTCTTCCCCAGCGACCATCTTCAGGAAGGTTGTCTTTCCTAGGGCGTTCGCCCCGACCACACCGAGGATCGTCCCCTCCTTGATGCTCCCCCCTGCCACCCTCAGATTGAACGCCGGATAGGACTTCTCAAGGTCGGAATAGCCGGCGACCACTGCCTCTCCTTCGACACTTTCGACGGTCGTCCTCTCCCCGAAAGAGACTGCGTGGTCCCTGAACCTGACGTTCTCCTGGGGCAGGTAGCCGTCGAGCAGGGCGTTGATTCCGGTCCGGGCTGAGAAGAGCCCTGAAACCACCCCGTACGCCCCAGGTTCGCCGTAGATGATCTGCACGTAGTCAGCCACGTAGTCGAGGAAGGCGATGTCGTGTTCAACGACGAGTACAGCCTTGCCTTCTTCGGCGAGGCCCCGGATGAGCTTGGAGACCGCAAGCCTCTGGTAGACGTCGTTGTACGAGGAGGGTTCGTCGAAGAGATAGAGCTCGGCCTTCTTGAGGGTGGCGGCTGCGACTGCGACCCTCTGCAGCTCCCCCCCGCTCAGGTCGGGCAGGCTCTTCCCCAGGCACTCCCCCAGGCTGAGAGCTTTCACCACTTCCTTGAGCTTCTTCGTCTCGTCCATCTGCTCCAGGAGTGATCCGGCGTCCTTCGTCCACGCTTCCGGAAGGCGGTAGACTGCCTGCGGCTTGAGCGAGACTTTCATCTCCCCGCCGGCTATCCGCTCGAAGTGTTGCTTCATTTCACGGCCGCTGAGGTAGTCCAGGAACTTGTCCCAGGTCGGCTCGCGCTCATAGTCCCCCAGGTTCGGGACTAGTGAACCGGACAGGATCCTCAGGGCAGTCGACTTCCCGATTCCGTTCCTCCCGACGAGTCCCACCACCTGCCCCCGCCTCACAGTCGGAATCCGAAAGAGCCTGAACGCGTTGACCCCGTACTGGTGGATCTTGTCGGTCCTCAGCTCCTCGCTCAGGTTGAGGATGTCGATCGCGTCGAACGGGCATACCTTGATGCAGATCCCGCAGCCGATGCAGAGCTCCTCCGAGATCAGCGCTCTCTTGTTCTCGCCGAGGACTATGCACTCTTCTCCGTTGATGTTCACCGGGCACTCCTTGATGCACTCAAGCCCGCACTTCTTTGACTGGCAGAGCTCGGCATCAACCACGGCGACTCGATGCGTCAACGTGCACGTGGAAGAGCCCCCCCTGATTTGGCTTTCGTTTCACCGAATTCATTCGGTAGTACGTCGATTTTCTCGATCGGGTTGCAATCCAGGCCCTGACCAATTCCTGTTCCTCGTCTTCGGTGACCCGGTTTCCACTTCGTTCATTCCAGTCGGAAATCACCCTCTTGGAGTATTCTCGCCAAGCCCCCCGCATGAATTCATCAGTCGAATGCCTGCCTTTCACGTATCCTGACTGGGGGAAGTAATTCAATGCTGACTCTGCCTCCAACCTCTTAAGACCGAGGAGATCCTTCCTTATGGCACCAAGCATGGCGTATGCCTCGGCGCTGTGCACCCTAACATACGCAAGTGGCATCCACCCGCTCCGAGGCTTCTTGGTCTGATTGTTCACTCGTTCGTGGATCAGACGAGCAATCTCACGGAGAACATAGGTGTCTGTCATACTTCCTCCCACCAGTAGGTATGTGTTGTCGTTCTTTGAATCGTAAGTTGTCGAGATTGTTCCTTCATCGCAAATCCATTGGGCAATTCGAACACGGTCTACGCGTTCCGACAGGAAACTCTTCATTTTCTTCGCGCGAGGGATCTCCGGATGATATTGGACGCTTAGCCCCAGTTGCTGTTGCCATTTCCAAATCGTCGCGCGCGAGACGTCGAGATGTCTTGCTACCTCCCCCTGAGTCCCCAGCTTCCTGAATAGTCCCGCAAGCTCGCGCCTGGATGGTCTCTGAATTTCAAGGTTGTAACCCCATGGCTTGGGCACCTTAACACCGACGTCTCAACGGGGAATTGCTCTTAAGGGCCAACTTTCAACGGGTCGAGATTCACTGCGGCTATCCTGTGTACCGTCTTCTCAGCCTCACTCTTCCTTGAGTCGCTTCGGTATCGGGCAGAACCAACATATCCCGGGGTCTCCGGCCAGCCCGAGGCTCGCTGCGCTGTGCCGTTTCTTCATCAGGTCCCAGACCTGACGTTCCCCCCCTACCCCTGCGATGTGGATGGCCTCGTGCTCTCTTATGATCGGGAGGAGGCGGCACTGCACGCAGATGGGCTTGATGAAGGCGATGGGCCGGGTCCCGTTCGCAATCAACACCACTCCTGCGCTTCCGATGAGCCAGACCGGGATGGCCAGACCGATGATTCCCGACAGCGGGTAGAGGGCCAATCCTATGGCGAAGCTCCCGCCGAGGAGAAACAGTCCCATCAACATTCCGAGCTTCCCCCCATCGTACGAGACGCCGCGCGTCCCGATAGGGAGGGCAGCGACCAGCAGGGCCGGGACCAGGATAGTCATCGTCCTAGATAGACTCACGACTCTCATCCTCGCATCCACTGCCTCCCAGCCTTCGTCTCGCTGCATCCTTGAAACTACCGTGTCCCTTTTGTTATTTAGCTGTGAGGTCCGCCGTCCTCCCCTGCTCTCATCCGCTTCGCGACTCTCTCCCTCAGCTCCTCGAGCCCTCTTGAGACAGGTCCGGACATCCTCAGGACAATCGGGGTGACCGAGATGCTCTTCCTCATTATCACGGCCTCTGCGTCCGTGTTCTCTGGGAACTGGGAAAGGCGCTCGCCGAAGAGCCAGTAGTACGGCCTTCCCCTCGGGTCCTTCCTGACTATCACCTTGTCGGTGTACTTCCTCCTCCCCACCTGAGTGAGCATTATCTGCGTTGACCGGTCGACCCCGACTGGGAAGTTGACATTGAGGAGCTCGCTCCCTTCCGGCATCCCGTTCTTGAGGACGTCTCTCACAATCTCTCCCGCCACTTCGGCCGCCTTCGAGAAGTCCGGCTGGTTGTACTCGAGGGTGAAGAGCGACTCTCCACTTACTTCCATCGAGAACGCGATCGCCGGGATCCCAGTTATCGCCGCTTCAAGGGCTGCGGCGACAGTCCCCGAAGCCAGGATGTCCTGGAAGGTGTCGTTGTCTCCGATGTTGATCCCCGAGATCACCAAATCCGGTTTGCGGGGGAGGACCTTGTTGACTCCAATCATGACGCAGTCCCCCGGGCTTCCTGAGACCGCGTAGCAGTCGAACTCGTCCCTCTGGACCCTGCTGACCCTCAGGGGCTTGTGGAAGGTCAGGGTGAGTGCGGTAGCGCTCTGCGGCTGCTCCGGCGCCACTATCGTGACGTCTGCGAACTTTGACACGGACCTGGCCAGGTCGATTATCCCGTCGCTCTGGACGCTGTCGTCGTTCGTGACCATGACCAGCTTTCTATCTCTTGGCATTGCGCTTCGCCTTCGCAAGGGCTCTCTCTATAGACCTTCTGGGGTCTGCGAACCCGTGGACGCCCGAAAGGGTCCTCTCGGCGTCTTCTAGCGTCTCCTCGGTGAAGAGGGTCTGGAGGACGATCATGTCGTTGTCGTCGAGTTCCAAGTGCTGGATCAGCCCCTCGAGCCTCTCCTCGTTCTCCACGAGTCCGTCGATCAGCCTGCCTAGCCGCCTAGCCCCCTCCCTAATCCGCCTTCGCTGCACGAGCGCGTCCTGGGCAACACTCTCCAGCTCGGCCACCACGTCGCCGCTCCTGACCTTCCCTGGGTTGCTCTCGGTCATCTTCACGATTACCACGTTCCCGACGGAGAAGTCGCCAAAGCGTACCCCCTTCAGCGAGTAGAGCTTCCTGACCTGAATCCCTCCGCCCGAGACCTTCCTCTTGCTCAGCAGGCCGAGCCCGTCTAGCTTGTCGAGGTGCTTGATCACGGCTTGGACCGATATTCCTGTCGCATCCGCTAGCTCGTTGAGGGTCCTGGGCCTGATCGAGAGCAGGTCGGCGATCTTCAGTCTGGTCTTCGACGATAGGATTTCGGTGATGGGGTCGCCGGTCATGAGACAGGCACGGGAAAAGGTTTATAAAAGGTTTAACGTTAGGGTAATTAACCAGTGGTTAAACAGATGAGCGAAGACAAGAGAAAGAATCTGAGAGACGTCCTGGACGAGCTCGACGGCTATTTCGAGGAGCTCGAAAAGGAAATGCAAGATGCGGTCAGGAAGGGCCTGTCGGGCTCAGCCGGATTCGAGGGCCCGTTCATGGCAGGGTTTTCGTTCAACGTCGGTCCAGAGGGGAAGCCATCTATCCAGTTCTTCGGTGACAACCCTGCCCACATAGATGGGCCCAGAGCGCCGTTGGCGGAGCAGATAATCGATGAAAAATCGGGGATCCTCCACCTCGTCCTCGACATGCCAGGCGTGGAGAAGGAAGACATAGAGGTGTCTGCGACCGAGGACAGCGCGCTAGTTGAGGCCGAGCGAGAGGACAGGAATTACAGGGCGGAGTTGAGGCTGAAGGCGCAGGTCGACCCGGAAAGCGGGACGGCAGAATACAAGAACGGGGTCCTGGAGATTTCTTTTCCACTGAGGGACAAGACTAATAAGGGCTTCAGGAAGGTAAACATTGTCTGAGAGTGGTTCGGGCGTGAGCCAGCAACAAGTGCAGCTGAAGGTTCTCGAGGCATACACCAGAGACGTCGGCCGGGGTGTCGCAAGGATAGACTACGATGCCATGGATTCGCTCGACGCATCAACCGGGGACGTAATAGAGATTAAGGGAAAACGTAGGACAGTCGCGAAGTGTCTCCCCCTGTACCCGTCTGATGAAGGAAGAGGGATCGTAAGGATAGACGGGCTGATTAGGAACAACGCGGGGGTTGCGATCGGGGACGTCGTCGCCGTCAAGAAGGTGAAAGCACCGCCGGCCGAAAAGGTCGTCGTCGCCCCGCTAGAGGCAGTCCCCCCAATAGACGAGAGGTACCTCGCGGATGCATTGGAGAGCGTTCCGGTGACGAAGGGGGATAACATCATGATACCTTACTTCGGAGGGAGGCTGACCTTCCAGGTAGTCGGAGTCAGCCCAGTCTCAGACGCAGCTCTGATCACCCAAAGGACGGTCTTCGTCATCTCGGAGAAGGGGGAATCGCTCAGGGGAGTCCCGCAGGTGACCTACGAGGACATCGGCGGCCTGAGGGACGAGATCAAGAAGGTGAGGGAGATGATCGAGCTCCCGCTCCGCCACCCGGAGATCTTCGAAAAGCTGGGGGTAGAGGCGCCGAAGGGAGTACTTCTCTACGGACCCCCAGGCACAGGGAAGACTCTCCTCGCAAAGGCGGTAGCTACCGAGAGCAACGCGCATTTCATTCCGATAAGCGGCCCCGAGATCATGTCAAAGTTCTACGGAGAGAGCGAGGCAAGGCTCCGGGAGATATTCAAGGAAGCGAGGGAGAAGTCTCCGACGATAATATTCATCGACGAAATCGACTCAATCGCCCCGAAGAGAGAGGAAGTGACGGGCGAGGTCGAGAGACGCGTAGTCAGCCAGCTTCTCTCGCTCATGGACGGCCTGGAGGCGAGGGGGAAAGTGATCGTCATAGCCGCGACCAACCGGCCCAACGCCATTGACCCTGCCCTCCGCAGGCCCGGCAGGTTTGACAGGGAGATCGAGATCAAGGTCCCGTCGAAGGCGGGGAGGCTGGAGATCCTCCAGATCCACACCAGGCACATGCCGCTGGAACAGACAGTAGAGAACGATAAGCACGGCGCCGGGGAAAAGCTAGTCGACCTAGAGAGGCTGGCTGCAGTTACTCACGGATTCGTGGGCGCCGACCTGGAATACCTGTGCAAGGAGGCCGCGATGAAGACGCTCCGCAGGATTCTGCCCGACATCAATCTCGAAGAAGAAAGGCTGAGCCCGGAGACGCTCGACAAGCTGATTGTCACAATGGAGGACTTCGAAGGGGCGCTAAGAGACGTCATGCCCTCGGCCATGAGGGAGGTCTACCTCGAGACCCCAGACGTAAAGTGGTCAGACATCGGCGGCCTGGATAGCGTAAAGAAAGAGCTCCAGGAGGCTGTAGAGTGGCCGCTGAAGTACCCGGGCCTTTACGACAAGATAGGATACACAATGCCGAAGGGGATTCTGCTTCACGGCCCATCTGGCACAGGGAAGACCCTTCTGGCGAAGGCGGTAGCTACCGAGAGCGAGGCGAACTTCATCAGCGTCAGAGGCCCAGAGATGCTAAGCAAGTGGGTCGGAGAGTCCGAAAGAGGGATCCGCGAAGTCTTCAGGAGGGCGCGGCAGGCCTCCCCCTGCATCATCTTCTTCGACGAAATCGATGCCCTGGCCCCCACGAGGGGTATGGGGAGCGATAGCGGAGTGACCGAGAGGGTCGTGAGCCAGCTGCTAACCGAACTGGACGGTGTCCAGAGCCTCCAGGGGGTCGTGGTGCTGGCGGCCACGAACAGGATCGACATCGTCGACCCGGCGCTCTTGAGGGCCGGAAGGTTCGACAAGCTGGTACAGATACCTCTGCCCGACAAAGGAGCTCGAAAGGACATCCTCCAGATTCACATGAAGGGGGTCCCGACCGCAAAGGACGTCGATGTCGATAGGCTGGTAGAGATGACCGAGGGGTTCAGCGGAGCCGACATGTCGCTCGTCACCAACACCGCAGTCTCAATAGTCCTGCAGAAGTTCATCTCGAAGTACCCCAAGCCTGAGGACGCAAAGAAACACGTCGATGAGGCCGTGGTCGAGATGGAGCACTTCGTCGAGGCGACGAAGAAGGTCCGCAGTTCCAGAGAAGGCAAGCCGATGGAGAAGGTCGCGGTTCCCTACTACCGGTAGGCGACAGCCTAATTACCTCACGTCCGTCTAGCTTCGGACAGGATTGGAGCAGTTCAAGCTCATCGGGAGAGGCACCTGGCTCGACAAGGTCGCTGACGAGGTCATCGCCAGGGAAAAGAAGCTCGGACGCAACCTCTCCCTCCTCCGAGTCGAAAGCGGTCTGGGCGCCTCTGGGCTCCCCCACATAGGCAGCGTCGGGGACGCTATCAGAAGCTACGGAGTCAAGCTGGCGCTCGAAAGCGCGGGGTACAAGTCCGAGCTCATCGCCTATTCGGACGACTTCGACGGACTGAGGAAGGTCCCGGCAGGCTTCCCGGCCTGGCTCAAGGACTACATCTCGCACCCGGTCTCGCGGATCCCGGACCCGTTCGACTGCCACCCCTCCTACGCTGAGCACGTGGGATCCCTGCTTCGGGACTCCCTGGACAAGCTCGGTGTGGAATACAGGTTCCAGAGCGGCTCCGAGGCCTACAAGTCAGGGGTTCTGAACGAGCAGATTCGGACGATTCTGAAGCATTCCAAGACCATAGGGAAGAAGATCAACGAGCTCGTCGGCCAGTCGAAGTACGAGGAGAACCTGCCGTACACCCCGGTCTGCGCCCAATGCGGGCGGGTCTACACGACCCAATCAGTCTCCTTCGACGCCAGGCACGACACAGTCCACTACCGGTGCTACGGGACGAAGCTCGGAGAGAAGTTCCTGAAGGGGTGCGGCTTCGAGGGGGACGCGAAAATCTCGGAGGGGAACGGGAAGCTCATGTGGAAGGTCGAGTTCGCTGCGAGGTGGGCCGCTTTGGACATCCGGTTCGAAGCTTACGGCAAGGAGCTCACGGACTCTGTGAAGATAAACGACTGGGTTGCCGAACACGTCCTGAAGAGCCCTCCCCCCTACCACGCCCGATACGAGCTCTTCCAGGACAAGTCGGGGAGGAAGATGTCGAAGTCGGTTGGCAATCTAGTCACCCCTGATGAATGGCTGCAGTACGCCTCACCCGAGAGCCTGCGTCTTCTCATGTACAAGCGGATCGTGGGGGCGAGGAACGTCTCCGTGGAGGACGTCCCGCTGATGATGGACGAGTTCGACGCCCTCGAAGACTACTACTTCTCCAGGAAGCGAGACCCGAACCAGATGAAGGACGCGAAGCAGAGGGGGCTCTACGAGTACTCCGTCTTCCTGAGGATTCCTGAGCGGCCACGGACCCATGCCCCTTACAGGCTTCTGGAGCAGCTCGCGGCAGTGGCACCTCCCCACGGCCTCGAGAGCTTCGTGTCGAAGAGGCTGGCGGCCTACGGGTTGGTGAAGGAGAAGACAGAGGAGTTGGACAGGCGCATCAGGTGGGCGGCTGCATTCGCCCAGAGGGCAGGCAGGGGGGAAACCCCTGCAGTGGAGATCGGGTCCAGCCAAAAGAAGGCCCTCCACGACTTCGTCGAACGCCTCCAGAAGTGCAGGACAGCCGACGACGTCCAGAACCTCGCGTTCGACGTCGCGAAGGGGAACGGGCTGAGGCCGGGAGAGCTCTTCCCTGTGATGTACTCCATCCTTCTCGGGGTGGAACGAGGCCCGCGGCTGGGACCGTACGTCATCGACGCAGGGATTGGGCTCGTCTCATCGAAGATCAACGACGCGCTTTCGCATTCTGCTTAAGACATAACTATCCCAGAATTGAGCGAGGACTCGGGCCCGTAGCCTAGTTAAGGAAAAGGTTCCTCGGCCCGTTCCTCCGTTAAATTGCGGGCCGGGGGTATTGGGGAGGTGCTGAAGGCGTTGCCAAGGAGCTTCGAGAAGGAGTTCGGGGTAGGCCCAGACGGCTGGACCTCGTCGGTACGGCCCGTCCAGCGCCTTCTGGACCATCTGGCACGAAGAATGAAGAGCTGGTCGTCGAGGGACCGCTACCTCGAGATTCTCCAGGGGTTCGTCCGGTTCGCTGGGGCCGGACCTGAACGGCTGGTCACGCTGACAACCGAAGAGGCGAGCGAGCTCGTCCAGAGCTACGCCGACCATCTCGCCAGGAGGGGATGCGGCCTCAGGACCGTGAACGGCTACGCCAACACCCTCATCACATTCTTCAAGGTCAACGGGTACAGGAAGGGGCGCGAACTGGAGGTCGAGAAGCACCACGTTCCAGCTCGCTACAGGAAGAGGAACGAGTACATCCCGAGCAAGGAGGAAGCATGGAGCATGGCGAACTCGTGGGGAAGGAACCTGGCAGGGCTCAGAAACAGGGCCATCACCCTTGCCCTGCTCTCGAGCGGACTCCGGAACGGCACGCTGCGCGCCCTGCTGTGCGGGGACCTCAAGGAGGAGCTGGAGTCTGGCAGGGAGTGGGCAATCGTGCATGTCAGGCCTGAGATGAAGCAGACGGTGAGGGGAGCGTGCAAGGGGGACATCCCATACTACGCCTTCCTGTTTCCAGAGTCCGCCCAGGCGATCAGGGAATGGCTCCTCGCCAGGGCCCTGAAGTTCGGGCCGATCAGCGACAGGGACCCTGTCTTCTGCCCCATGAACGGGAGCACGCCCAAAGAAACAAAGCTCTCGGCCCTCACAATTTCGAGGCAGGAGCTACAATCCATAGTGAAGGGGGGGGCGAAGAGGGCGGGGATAAAGCAGTGGAAGGACGTCCATCCCCACTGCCTCAGGAAGACGTTCGAGTTTGTCCTTAGAGACACGCGAAGGGACGGGTCCAGGATGGACGTCAAGACGCAGGAGTTCTTCATGGGCCACATCCTCCCCGGAGTGCAGGACAGATACTACGACAGCACCAAGATCGAGTGGATGAGGCGCGAGTTCTCAAAGCTGAATTTCGAGGTGGAGGCCAAGGACGTGAAGGAGCTTCGCGACCAGCTCAGGCGCAAGGACGAAGAGATGGAAAATCTTGCCAGACGGCAGGAACAGTTCGAGAGGACGGTGCTGGAGGCCCTGGTCGTGGGCAGGATCCCTTCGCTGACGCTCGACGTCTTTGAGAGGGCAGGCTACGAGGTGATGAAGAACCCTGACGGGAGCTACACACTCAAGAAGTAGATGGCATTCCTCGATTGGAATAGACGACTCGGCAGCTCAGGCAGAGAAGAAGATAGCGCTCGAAGTCAGGGTAGACGTAGAGCCTCTTCAGGTCGGCGCTACATGCGGGACACCTTCCCTCCTCGGGTGCCAACTTCTCTCTGCCGATAGATCCGTGGAGCGCGTGTGTCATAGAGAGCGACTGCTGGCGCAGATAAAAGGAGACTCCGTCAGACTCGAGAGGGGTTACATGGAAGCTGGGCGCCCCGGCCGAGCGCCATCGGCTAACCTGTGGCGCCCTTCCCGATGAAGGGCCGCCATGACTTACTAATCCATCTCAGGACTATAAAAACGCCAACATGGTCGAGGATCCGGGCCGGAAGGGATGCAATTAATTAATTAAGCGAATCCCATGAACAGATTCAGGCGAAGATGATTTTGAGAGAGGAAGATGCCTCACTGAAGCCGCCCACGAGACTTATCCTGAGAGCAGGCTCAGGATTACAAAGTACTGAACGGATGGATCTGATGAAATTATGTCGGTACCAAAGACACCGGTATGAATGACTGTCCCTTTTCCGTAGTTGTGCTGGTAAGCCGCGACTACCCATCCTAGGTGCCTAAGGTTGCTCACCTGCCAACGGGCTATGATGGCATCAGACGAATTCGTTAGAATGTTTTCCTCATGGGGTCGATACGAGGCAAATGTGTGTTCGCCGAACCTTTCCTTCATCGCCTTGCCAAGAGGGTTGCCTGCGTCGACTACTGCGCCGCTTATTCTGTATCCATCCACGTAGAACAGCCCGTATTCGCTCCCCACCCATAGCGCGTTCTCCCTGTACCACCTGTGGTACATGCTTCTCCAGGCAGCGGTACCATTGAACTCCCAGCCGTGCCCCTTGATCAAGTGCACCTTGTTCGCTGCCGGGTTGTATCCCACTTCGGCTAGAAAGTTACAAGCTGAAAGGATGATGATCTTTCCCCCATCC
>CAYYYU010000019.1:0-52019 GCA_964476175.1 uncultured Nitrosopumilales archaeon | reverse complement strand
AGGGGAGGGCCCGCGACTGTGGAGGACATCAAGCTCCTCAGGGCCTCCGTAAGCCCCAGGATCCACGTGAAGGCTTCGGGGGGGATCAGGGACCTCGACACAGCCCTGAAGCTGATCGAAGCAGGCGCGGACTACCTGGGCACGCGTGCAGGGGTGGCAATCATCGATGAGCTCAGGGAGCGCCTAGCCAAGTGAAGCCTATCACTGTAGTTGGCAGTTACAATACCGGTCTCACCATGAGGGTGGACCACCTTCCCCTCGCCGGGGAGACCCTGGCAGGAGGAGGGTATTCCGAAGGGCCCGGAGGAAAAGGCTCGAACCAGGCAATCGCTGCGAAGCGGCTCGGCGGGAGAGTCAGTTTTGTCGGCTGCGTGGGGACCGACGGCTACGGGCAGAAGGCCCTCGAGCTCTGGAGGAGAGAGGGAATCAACACCGATTTCGTGAAAAAGTCAGCCAGCCATACCGGCCTGGGGTTTGTCATTGTCGACGCCGATGGGGCCAACGCGATAACCTTGGACTTGGGTGCCAACCTTGACCTTGGCGCCGAGGACGTAGGGAGGGCCGCAAGTCTGTTGGCGCAGTCGGGCGTCCTCCTGTTGCAACTGGAGATTTCTTTGGAAGCCGTCTCGTCTGCCGCTGGACTCGCGCGGGCCGGTGGCGCAACTGTCGTCCTGAACCCTGCACCGGGGCGGAAGGCCCGCGAGCTCGAACTGGGCTCGGTTGACATTCTCACTCCGAATGAAACTGAGTTTCTCACGCTCACAGGAACGACCGACATCGAGGAGGGTGCGAGTTCGATTCTTGGGCTCGGGCCCTCCGCAGTCGTGGTGACTCTGGGTGCGAAAGGCGCGCGGGTGGTGACCAGGGAAGACTCCTACTCGGTCCCTGCCCCGAAGGTGAAGGCGGTGGACACTACCGGCGCAGGGGACGCGTTCAACGGGGCGCTGGCTGTCGCCCTTTCGGAGGGTGAACCCCTGAGGCAGGCGGTTTCCTTCGCCAATTACGCAGGGGCCCTGACCGTGACGAAGCGGGAGGTGGTCCCTTCCCTTCCCACCCGGGTCGAGCTAGACGAGTTCCGAAGAAACGACGTCCTGGAGTAGGTTAGACCCGGCCGCCGCCGAGCATCTTGTACAGCATCCTCCTGAATAGGAGCTCAGAGGCCTCGTAGACTACCTGCACGTTGGGCCGTCTCCGCAGGACACCCATATGGTCTACGATGGTGGCGCCCCTGGAGACCCCTTCCGAGTTGTCCACCTCCACATAGCGTCGTCTGACAGCGGTAGCGACCTCCGGGTTGAGGACGATGGACATGGTGATGCTGTCGGGGCAGCTCGTGGCGTCTATGCCCCTTTCCTCCTTCATGAACTTCCGGACCTGTCGGTTGACGGCTACGAAGAACTCGGACTCTCTTGTCTTCATGGCCTCGATCTCCTCATACTCCTTTGGGCCCATCAGGCCATGCCTCATGCAGATTTCCCACCCCACCATCGTGGTGGGCATGCCGGAGCCCAGGACTATCTTTGCTGCGTCAGGGTCGACCCAGATGTTGAACTCTGCCGCTGGCGTAACGTTTCCGAGATACTGGTTCGTGCCTCCCATGAAGTAGAAGTGCTTGACCTTCTTCGCGATCGACGGGTCCTTCCTCAAGGCGAGGGCGAGGTTTGTCATCGGAGCGATCTCGACGAGGGTGATCTCCCCCGGATTGCCGTTGATAGTGTCGATTATCGCGTCCACCGCATGCTTGTCCTCGGGTCGCTGCTTTGCCTTTGGGAAGTTGGAGTTTCCCATCCCGTCTTTCCCGTGTATGTGCTCGACCGTGTCCCACTCCCGTAGGAGAGGGTGCCTCGCTCCAGGATAGACAGGCACTCTGCCCGACATCCCTCCCACCTCGACGGTGTAGAGCGCGTTCTCCACCTCCTGGTCGAATCTGATGTTGCCGCAGTTGATCGTGATCCCTTCCAGTTTCGCGTTCTTTGCCTTCAACGCCATCAGGATCGCGATTGTGTCGTCCCCCGCAGTATCCGTGTCCAGGAGTATCTTCAGCACGACCGCAGTCATGCCTCTGTCGGTATTAAGGGCGATTGGGACCGCGCTATTTGATATAACCACCTCGCCAAGACGGCATCAGGAGAGACGCATGTCAACCACCGAAAGGGCGGCACGGGTCCTGAAGACTCTGAAGGACGAGGAGTTCAGAACGCTAGCTGGGCTCGAGAGGGCAGCGAGGGGCTCCGGGACAGCCGACATCGGGAGACTGTCGCGAATGAGCAGGCTGCCGGTGGAGAGGGTGAAGTTCGCCACCGAACACTTGGAAAGGACGGGGCTCGTCGCAAGGCGCGGCTCGGGCTTCGCATTGACAAAGGAGGCGGTCGAAGCCATGGCGCTCAAGGACTACGTGAAGAAGGACCTTATCTTCGCGCTCGGGGCCGTTATTGCAAAGGGGAAGGAGTCGGACGTCTACGAGGCGCTTACCGAGGAAGGAACTCGCTATGCTCTGAAGTTCTACAAGCTTGGGCGGATCAGTTTCACCCGGGTCAGGAAGAAGAGGTTCAGAGAACTCTCGGAGATGAGGAGCTGGATGACAGCCAACTACGAAGCTGCGAAGAGGGAATACCACGCCCTCAGGAAGCTGGAGGGCCTCTCGCCGACGTTCCCTAAGGTGATCACCTACAGTCGGAGTACGGTCTTGCTTGAAGAGATCTCGGGTGTCAGGCTCTCGCAGCGGCCGGAGCTTCAAGACGCTGAAAGGACGGAGCGAGAGGTGCTTGACTCGATGAGGAAGGCCTACCTCGAGGCCGGACTAATCAACGGCGACCTGAGCGAGTACAACATACTCACGAACGGCGCCCAACTTTGGCTGATAGACTGGCCCCAGGCTGTCGGCAAGTCCCATCCGAACAGCGCCGAGCTGCTGAACCACGACGTTTCGGCTGTAGTCACGTTCTTCAGACGCGCCTATCAAGTGGACCTCGACCCGCAAAAGGCGCTCTTGTTCGTGGAGGGGCAGAGTGCCAGGCTAGAATAGGTCTAGCTTCCGCTGGAGAATCAGTTTCGTCACTTTCTTTATCTCGCGCAAAGAATCGTCGAGAATCGACTCGACGTCCCCGCTGACCGAAGACATCTTGGTCCCCTTTTCTAGCACGACCGCCGCGCTGGCGATTTGCGGCTGGTCTATCGGCCTGCCGATCCTGCTGAGAATCCTGACGTAGGCTTCTTCCACCCCCGGGACTTCCTTCACAATCTCCCTCGAAGCGAGGATCGCCAACGCGTTGAGTATCTTGCCGGTGTGGTTCACCGGGTTCTTCCCGGCTGTGGCCTCCATCGAATACTGGCGCATCGGAGAGATGAGCCCGTTGACCCTGTTGCCTCTGCCTGTGTTGCCGTCGTCCCCCTGCTCTGCCGAAGTGCCTGTCACGGTCAGGTAGTATTCCCCTCTCTTGGGGTCGTCCGCAGCATTGAGCTTGTAATTGACGTCCAGTTCGACCTTCGATGTCAGCTTGTCCAGCTCATTCGAGACGTCTCCCAGCACGCTCGCGTAGTGACTGGCGTCCGGAACCTTAGGTCCGACCATGGCCGCGGCCACTGTCATGTCAATCCTCTTGCCGCGCCTTAGCGCCATGACCTTCACATCCTCCCCAACCTCAGGATACTTCTTCTTGAACTCGGCAGCGTTGAGCTTCTTTTCGATCTGCAGGACCAGACTCTCCGTCGGGGTTAGGGGGGCGTACCCGACTCCGATCGAAGTGTCGTTCGAGATAGGCATTGCGCCCTTCCTCATGAAGACTGCGACGAGGTCGGGAGAGCCCTGCTTGATCTTGGTGTCTATCACCATGTGCTTCTCCGGGTCGAGGAAGCGCATGGTTTCGGTGATGAACTCCTTGATTGATTCGCGGGCGATCTTCTCTACTGGCACGTCAACGTTCTTACCGTGATACGGAACAAGCTCCGTGGCCCTCCCTGCGACCAACAGGTAGATCGGTGTGGTTACCCTTCCGCCGCCGAACTTTGGCTCTGACTTTCCTCCTACGATGATCCCCTTGTCGACGTTGTGGTGCAGGATCGAGCCGAAATTCTCCATGTAGTAGTCGCATAGGCCTAGCGAGACCGCTTCCGAGGCTCCGTCGATCAGGCTGTCGGGGTGTCCCTTTCCCTTGCGCTCAACGATTTCGACCTCGAAGTCTTTTACCCCATAACCCCTGATTTCTTCTACGTGCAGGGACCTGCGCAGGGGCTAGGAACCTCCCTTAGAGTCGGTCCTCTATCCTAATGTAGAGGACGTTGTTGCCTCTTATGACGACCTTCCCGTAGTTGGCCGTCTTGGAGCCGTTCTCAGACTCGTTGGCGTCGACGAGGATCACGTTCATGTAAGGGTCCACGTTCGTCATCTTCCCCTGGTACTCGATTTCGCTCTTCAGCCTGACAGAGACAAGCTTGTTCGTCGCCTTTTGTAGCACATTGAGGGGGCGCTTCGTCTGAGGTGGTGGAGAACTCACTTCGAACTTTTTGGCACTGCCCTGAATCACAGTTAAAAAGACATCGGTGTCGGTCATCGAATGTAACGGGAGGGGAGTGGCTGAAATGAGCGATACGTTCTCTGGCTGGGATCTGGCGAAGCGACTCGCTGCGTACCCCCGCTACCCATCCGGCTCGGCCGCCATCGACAAGTTGCTCGGCGGAGGGTACAAGGCGGGACGCCTCGTCATGGCGTTCGGCAAGAGCAGCACCGGCAAGTCGCAGCTGGCTATGCAGGCCGTCCTCTGCGCTGCCCACGAGGGGGTCAGGTCCCTGTACATAGACACGGAGGGCGCCTTCAGGCCTGAGCGGGTCCAAGAGATGGCCAAGTGGAGGGGATGGGATGCTCCAGCTCTGCTTGAGCGAATCGTCTACCTCAGATGCATCTCGGCTGCCGAACAGGCAGAGACTGTCCGGCGGATGGCCAAGAGGGACGCGACTGCGTCTTGCAGGCTTGTAGTCATCGACACACTCACCCGAAACTTCTCTCTGGACCTTCCCGGAAACGCGAACATGCCTGGACGGCAGGGGGCGATCGACGCCCATCTGAGCGAGGCGGCAAGGGATGCGTTCTTGAACGGCAGGGCATACCTTCTAACAAACAGGGTGACCTTCAGTGGAGTCGATTCAGACACAGGGATCGGGGGAAGGACAGTTGCCCAGCTGGTCCATTCCTCTCTGCATCTGGAGCGGGAGGGGGGGATGGTGCGCGTCAGTGAAGTCTCGAGCGGCTCGGATGCCCTCGTCGGAATCGGCGGGTCGGGGCTGGGGGTCAGCGGGACCGATGCGAAGGCCGGATGAAGCGATGGCGTACGACGTTGCTCTGACCGACTTCGACGGCACAGTCATCAAAGAGGACATACCTCTGCAGGTCCTCCGGAGATTCGCTCTCCCCGGGTGGGAAGCCTACGACGAGCGACTGCAATCGGGGCTGATTTCGCTCGAGAGCTGTCTTCGGGCGCAGTACGCTATGATCAGGGCCCCCTCAGCGGCCGAGATCCTCCGCTTCGCAAGAGGACACTACGAACTGAGAGAGGGCTTCGCCGAATTCGCGATGAAATGCAGGGGGAAGGGGGTGAAGCTCGTCCTGGTGAGTGCAGGTCTGGACTTCTGCATAAGAGACGTGGTCGGGCGCCATGGCCTTGCGCTGGACCGGTTGGTCTGTCCGAAGTCCCGCTTCGATGCGGGGGGCATCAAGGTCGAGTTCCCGGCCTTCAGGAGCCCCGCGAGGAACTTCAAGGAGGGGGCGGTGCTCGAATATCGGATGGCAGGGAAGCGATGCATCTACGTCGGGGACGGCTACAGCGACCTCTACCCGTCCTCAAGCGCGGATGCAGTGTTCGCAGTCCGAGGCTCGGTGCTGGAGACGGAGTGCAGGAAGAATGGTGTTGCCTTCTCCAGCTTTGAGAGCTTCGAGAGCGTGTCTGAGCTTCTCGAATAGTCAGTCTCATAGTCGGCGCCGTTTCGCTGACTTCACCAACTGTGGAACAAACATTAACCATCGCCCTTATGGAAGGTTATATACCGTGCATGATTCGTGCTGACGAACAGAGTCGTGTACGAAGGCGTTTCATCAATCCTCGAGTCGCTGAAGAACTCAGACCTCGAAACAGCAAAGAAGAAGCTAGATTCTTTGGCTATGGAGGTCAAGACAGAGAGGGAACGGGGGAGGCTCACCGCCGCCCTGGGTATCTACACCAGCATGACGAGGGCCAAGGAGGGGACCATGCAATCCTGGGACCAGGCGCGGGTCGAAAGGGCGGCCCAGTCAATCAGGGGGAGCCAGATGGCCGACGAGTTCGACGCCGGGTACGCCGACGCCCTGTTAGACTACTCTAGACAGCTCCAGAAGCAGTCTCAGTGAAGAGCAGGATCCAGGTAAAGAGGAATACCATGATGTACCCTCCTATCCCTGTCGTGTAGAACTTTGTGAAGTACTCCTTCCCCAGCTTCCTGTAGAGGCCGTATCTCGCCAGGTAGTACGTGACCAGGAAGATTCCGATCGCGACAGTGATTCCGTTGTACAGGGCGTTACCCATGTCCAGACTTGAGACGTAGTAGGCAAGAGCCCCCGCCAGTGCTCCGGACCCGATCCTCAGCCAATATAGCTTATCAAATGGCACAGCAGCGGCTGGTCTCGTGGCTGAGCTCTCGGGCTTCGAAGTCTTGGGTTTGACCAAGGAGATTGAAACGAGGCTCCGAGGAACGTACGTTAAGAACATTTACTCGCTTGGTAGCAGCCAGGTCTTCAGGTTCGGGAGGGCGGAGGGGGAAGACTCCTGGCTCGTGGCTTCGCCGAGGTACGGCTCCTGGGTCTCCAGCAGGGTGACTGAAAGAGAAGAAACAACCGGGTTCACGACCGCACTGAGGAGAGAGGTCGTCAGGCTGAGGTTCGTCTCCGCGAGGCAGGTCGACCTCGACAGGATCTACGACATTTGCCTGGGCGAGGAGGAGCGCGAGAAGCACCTGATACTCGAGCTCATGCCCCCAGGGAACGTAGTGGTGACGGACTCGCGGGGAAGGGTCATCATCGTCCTGAGAGAGACCCGCTCGCCGAGCAGGCGGCTGGTGAAGGGAGAACCCTACAGGAGCCCCCCGCAGTCAAGGAAGAGCCCCTCGGAGGCCTCCGAATCTGACGTTTCGTCTGCCCTCGGTCGGGAGAAGACAGCGGGAGGGGCGATAGGGAGGAACTTCGCCCTGCCGAGGAAGTACGTCGCCGAAGTGCTTGCCAGGCTCGGGGTGGGTGATGATTCCCCGTCCGCGACCCTGGCAGGGAGGGAAGCGGAGGTCGTATCGCGGATGAAAGAGCTTCTGGTCGAAGCCGGTTCGTCGCAGAGCCCCTGCGTGTGCGAGACTCCGAAAGGGGACGAAATCTTCGCCATCGTCCCCCGGGCATTCAAGGTCAAGACACGCGCAAACTCTCTCTCAGAGCTCTGCGACCAGCTCTTCCTCGAGGACGTCGGCAAGGCGATTGAGCCCGCGGAGGACGCTTCGGCAAGCAAGAGACGTGAGTTGGGCGTCACGATTTCCAGACTGAAGGCACAGGAGGAGGGCCTCCTCGTCGAGGCAGCCAAGACAAGAGAGTCCGCAGGGAGGGCACGGGCCGCCCAGTCGGTCGAAGAGGCCATCTCGATTCAGGCTTCGGCCGGGGTACGCCCGAGTAAGCAGTCGTCTTCTCAGGAGGGAGTGGTGTCTTCCTTGTACGACAGGGCGAAGGAACTCGAGAAGAAGGCGGACGATGCCAGGAAGGCGGCCGAAGAGCTCGCGAAGAAGCGCCCCGCAGAGCGCACCGGCAAGCGGAAGGCAACAAAGGAGCTCCGCTTACGGAAGGGGGAGTGGTACGAGAAGTTCCGCTGGTTCTTCACCAGCAGAGGGAAGCTCGCCATAGGAGGCAGGGACGCCCAGTCGAACTCGATCCTGGTGAAGAGGCACCTTGACGCGAAGGACACAGTCTATCACGCTGACCTCTTCGGTTCCCCGTTCTTCCTGCTGAAGGGGGGGAAGGAACAGACAGACGAAGAGCAGCACGAAGTTGCGCAGGCGACGGTCGCCTTCAGCAGTGCTTGGAAGACCGGACTTGGGTCGGCCGATGCCTACTGGGTCAACGATGACCAGGTTTCGACGTCGGCGCCGAGCGGCGAATTCCTCCCCAAGGGAGGGTTCCTGATAAAGGGGAAGAAGAACTTCGTGCCGCACAACCTCGTGGAACTTGCGGTGGGGCTCGACGACCAGGGGAGGGTGGTGTCTGGGCCGGAGAGCGCGATAAAGGGGTCGGCGGTCGCGTACGTCATAGTCAGGCCGCACAAGGAGAAGAGTTCCGAGACAGCGAAGAGGCTGGCCAAGGACTTGGAAAGCATCGCAGGGGAAAGGGTGGAGACGCGCATCTCGGTCGACGAGATGTTGAGGATGCTCCCCGCAGGGGGAGCGAAGGTGCTCCGAAAGCACACTGCCCCTCCGGGGGTCCCTGAAACCAGAAACGCGTGACATCCTCCACCGAATGAATTCGGTGGCTTCCAGCGGTGGGTCTCAGACTGGACAGTACGACTCCCACCGCGTCTAGTTCCTGTTTCATTGACCGGGCTTGCTCGTCTCGTTGTCGGGGCGGGTAGCGGTCCAGTCTCCACAGGCTTGAGTTCGGGCACGGCTTGCGGATGGGACTCATCCACGGGCCGGGACCTGCTTGGGGTCCTGTCCTGCCCTACCTTGGCGATCGCTCGCTTCAGTATTACCCTTGCTGCGTTGATGTCGCGGTCTAACGTCTTCCCGCAGCCGACGCAGACGAACTCCCTGACCGAGAGGTCGACCTTGTTTAAAGTGGCGCAGAAAAAGCATTCCTGGGTAGAGTACGTTGATTCGGCCTTGACGACAAGCCTACCCACCGTCGAGGCCTTGTACACTGTGAACGCAACCGGCTGACCCCACCCGGCATCAGCGATTGACTTCGCCAGGTGGTGGTTCCTGATCATGTTCCTGATTGGTAGGTCTTCGAACGCGATAAGGTCGTGGCTGCGCACCAGGTCATTGCTCAGCTTGTGATTGAAGTCCGTTCTCTGCCGCTTTATCTTGGCGTGTTGAGACGCGACTCTCTGGCGGGCTTTCAACCTGTTCTTCGAACCCTTCTTCTTTCTTGAGAAGTCCCTCTGCAGGCGGCTCAGCCTCTTCTCCGCCTTCCTCAGGAACCTCGGAGGTTCGACTTTCAATCCATCGCTGGTCGTGACCAATGAATTCAAGCCTAGGTCTATACCTATGGGTGACTTCCAAGACACTGGCACCTGCACGCCCTGCAGCGGCACCACGTCCTCGTAGACTAGTGACGCGTACCACTCGCCACAATGCTCCCTCATCACCGTGCACGTCTTGAGCCTTGCGTGCCTCGGCAATGGCCTATGGAATATGGTGGGAACGTTCCCGACCTTCGACAGGAAGAGTCTTTTCCTGAGCGGGTCAGGCTTCACAGAGCCGTTGTATGCCTGTGGATACGTGAACGAGCCAGACTCTCTGTATTTCTTGAACCTTGGGTATCCGGCCTTGCGCTCAAAGAATGCGGAGAATGCTTTGCCGAGGCGGTGCAGCACGTCCTGCCCAGCCTGGGAGTAGAGTGTACTCAACTGCGGGTTCGTTCTTGTCTGGACGGTCAGCATCAAACACTGCTGCTCGTATGTCGTCGAGAGCCTCTTGTATTCCCACGCTTCTTTCCTGTCCGCCAGAGCGATGTTCCAGAGAAGGCGGCAGGCCTCTATGGCGATGGACATCCTTACTCTCTGCTTCCTGTTCGGATACAGGCGAAATCTCAATGCAAGCGTTGTCATACTGTCCAAGACAAACAATCTCACATCCTACTTAACGACCACTGGGCGCCATTCATCCCGGGATTGAAATCCGGGAGTTTTCTGGTCGAAACGCGTAAAGACCACTTCCAGACCGGTTGCTCGCATGGCAGTCCCGATCAGGGAACTCTTGATGCCTGCCTATGCCTACCAAACGATGTACGTGCTCTTCCTCGTAAGCGGAATAGTGATGCTCTATGGGCTGCGCTCCCATCTGAAGAGTTACGGGATTGGGGTGCGCCAGTTCCTTGGCCTGGTCTTCACAGACTTCTGGACCAAGGTCAAGCGGTTCCTGAAGTTCGGACTCGGCCAGCGGAAGGTCGTGAATCAGGAATCGGGAGGGGTCATGCACGGAGCGCTCTTCTTCGGGATCTTCATGCTGGTGGTCTACACGACTCTGATATTCATCGAGGATGACTTCCTGCGCCCCCTTCTGGGAATCGACTACCTCCAAGGCGGATTCTACCTGACCCTTGAGTTCCTCGGGGACACATTGGGCATCGCGTTCGTGGTAGGGCTCTCCATCGCGCTCTACAGGAGGTACGTGATGCGTCCAGAGCAGTTGGAGACCAGGTGGGACGACAAGTTCGTCGTTGGGATGCTCGTGTGGATAGGGCTGTCGGGGTTCGCAATAGAGGCGCTCAGGTTCATCTCGAACCCGACGGCCTGGGAGTGGTTTTCCCCAGTGGGCGCCGCGCTCGCCGGTCTGTTCGGGTCGGAGGGACTGCAAGCCGGGACAGCCTGGACACTCTACCAGGGGTTCTGGTGGACCCACATGGTCTCAGTCATGGTCCTAATCGCTGCGCTCCCGTACACGAAGCTCGTCCACGTCTTCACCTCTGGGGCGAACGTGGCTATGGCCCCCGTCTCTCCCATGGGGAGGCTGAGCACCCCCTTCAACCTGCAGCAGATGCTTTCGAGCGGGCAGGTGGAGACCCCCCCTAACCTGAAGAAGTCGTCGGACTTCGCCCCCCTCCAGCTCCTTGCCCTCGACGCGTGCACCAACTGCGGGCGGTGCCAAGCTGTGTGCCCTGCGTATGCCAGCGGGCGGGACCTCTCCCCGCGCCTGGTCGTCCGGGACCTCGGCAGGGACATGCGGGTCGGGGACCAGGGAGACGTGTTTTCGAAGGGGGTGATACGGGACTCCGAACTGTGGGCGTGCACGATGTGCAACGCCTGCGTCGCCGAATGTCCGGTGTTCATCAACCAAGTCGGATACATCACGGAGTTCAGGAGGACCCTCGTCAGCGAGAGCAAGCTCGACCCCAAGAAGCGGACCTTCCTCGAGAACATAGGGAGGAACGGGAACCCGTTTGGTCTTTCGGCATCCGACAGGCAGACATGGCTCGCGGAGCTCGGGGTGCCCACGCTCAAGGAAAGGCCTGGGGCCGAGTACCTGTACTGGGTCGGATGCCAGTCCAGCTATGACCCGAGGGGACGCAGCGTGGCGAAGTCGATGGTGAAGATCCTGAAGGCAGCGAACGTTGACTTCGCGATTCTCGGGAACGAGGAGACCTGCACTGGGGAGCCTGTCCGAAGGATGGGGGAAGAGGGAAGGTTCCAGGAGCTCGTAATGACGAACGTGGAGACGTTCAAGAGGTACGGAGTGAAGAAGGTGATAGTTCACTGCGCGCACTGCTTCAACACTTTCAAGAACGAGTACCCTGAGTTCGGGGCCAAGATCGAAGTCATCCACCACTCGCAGCTCATAGCGAAGCTCATCAGTGAAGGGAAGCTCGCCCCTGGAAGGTTCGAGGGAAAGGTCACCTTCCACGACCCCTGCAATCTAGGGAGAATCAACGGCGTCTTCGACGACCCGAGGAAGGCCCTTGAAGCGATGAAAGGACTGGAGCTCACCGAGATGGAGAGGTCGAGGATGAACGGGTTCTGCTGCGGAGGAGGAGGGGCCAATGTGTGGTACGAGGTCCCTGAGAAGAAGAAGGTCGGGGTGATCAGGGCGGAGGAGGCGATGAAGACTGGCGCAGGGACCCTTGCAGTGGCCTGCCCGTTCTGCATAACCATGTTCGACGACGCAGTCAAAGCCATCGGCGATGAAAGGATGAGTGTGAAGGACATCGCGGAGATGGTCGCCGATTCCTTGGGTGAACAGAAATGAGCTGCGACCTGAGGCGCCGCCTTGGTTCTCGGGAGCTACTGTTCGGGACCTGGGTCACGATAGGGCACACCGACGTCCCCGACCTGCTGGAAGAGGCTGGGTTCGACTGGTTCGTCTTTGACATGGAGCACGCCCCCCTCGGTCCGGAGACTGTCAGCAGGCTGATTCAGGTGGTCGACGCAGCGGTCGTCTGTCCCATGGTCAGGGTCGGGGCTTCGGAACAGTATGAGGTGAAGTCAGCCCTCGACATGGGAGCTCACGGTGTGGTCTTCCCCCTAGTGAACAGCGGGGGAGAGGCGAGGCGAGCCGTCGGGTTCGCGAAGTATCCTCCATGGGGGGTGAGGGGGGTCGCCCCAAGAAAGGCAGCCAATTACGGGACCACATTCCCAGAGTACCTGCGGAACGCGAACGAGCGGACCGTTGTTGTGGTGCAGATAGAGACGAAGGAGGCGCTCAGGAACCTCGACGAGATCCTCGAGACGAAAGGAGTTGACGTCGCTTTCGTCGGTCCCTCAGACCTCACCATGTCGCTCGGCCTCTTTGACGACCGCGGGAACCCGAAGGTGGTCGAGGCGATGAAGAAGGTCGTAAGGGCGTCCGAGGCCCACGACCGGACTGCGGGGGTGCTGGCTGCTACAGCGGACGAGGCCAGGAGGGCGGTGAAGCTCGGGTTCAGGTTCATAGGGCTCGGTTCGGACACTCGCTTCCTGCTGAACGGGGCTCGCGAGTTCCTCGCAGCCGCGCGCAAGCCTCAATAGCGGACCGCTGCCGCTGTCAGACGCGCCTTGAGGCGAGGGTCTTCTGGAGGGCAGGGACCACCTGGTAGAGGTCCCCCACTATGCCGTAGTCGGCCGCCTGGAAGATCGGTGCTTCCTTGTCGGTATTGATCGCAGCAACGACCTTCGAGTCCTTTATCCCGGCGATGTGCTGAAGCTGCCCCGAAATCCCCACTGCGATGTAGAGGTCCGGCTTCACGTTCACCCCGGTAAGCCCGATGTGATACTCTTCAGGGAGCCATCCGAGGTCGGAGGACAGGGGCCTCGAGCACCCGATGGTCCCTCCGAGCACTTTCGCGAGGGACTCAATCAGAGCGAGGTCTTCCTTCTTCTTCACCCCCCTCCCTGCGGAGACTATGATCTTGGCAGCCCTCAGGTCAACCGTCGCTGCCTCCTTCTTGTTGACGCTCAGGGTCTTCGACCTTCCCCGGAACTCACCGGTCTCTACCTCTGCCACTTCCCCTCCGCTCCCAGTCGCCGGAGTGTATGCTCCGACTTTGACTGTCGCCAAGCAAGGGAGCGAAGCGACCAGCCGGGTAGAGACCTTGCCTGCGTACTCGCCACGCTCCCCGAAAAGCGACTTGCCGTCTGTGGTCAGCTTGGAAACGTCCGGGAGGCATCCCCTCTCCAGCTTGACAGCGAGGCGAGCCGCGACCTCCTTCCCGTTCTTGGTGCCGCCGACCAGCACGACCGCGGGCCCAGCTTCCTTTGCTGCGCGGAAGATTGCCTCTGCGATCACTTCAGGAGCCCGTTCGGATTGTGCGGGTCCCCGGATTACCAGTTTCCTGCCAGAGGTGGCGACCCTTGGCCGGGCTTGAGACACTTCGACGACCGTCACCTGGCCTGATGCGGAGTTTGCAATCCCGTTTGCTGCTGCCAACACTTCGTTTGCAACAGACTCGGACTCGGAATACGCCCAGACTGCCAGTGTCATCTCGGTATCACCCCTTCTTTTGCCAGCGCTTCCACAAGCTTCGCTGCTGCCTCTTCGGGGGCACCCTCGATCACGACCTTCTTTCGGTTCATAGCCTGGGCGCTCATCGAGTCCACCCGGACCATCACCTTCGGCTCGGAAATCCCCAGCTGTTCTGGCGTCATCTCTTGCATCGGTTTCTTCGAGGCCTGCATTATCTGAATCAGGGTCGGGTATCTCGGCTCGTTGATCTCGCTGACTACCGACGCGACGAACGGGAGGGGGCACTCTACGACTTCCACGCTCTCCTCGAGGGCGCGCTCGAGCTTGGCGCTTCCAGCCTCAACTTCGATTTTTCTCGTGTAGCCTGAATAAGGGAAACCGAGCCGCTCTCCGAGCATCGGGGGGACCTGGCTGCAGTAGGTGTCCGAAGACCCTTCCGAGCAGAGGACGACGTCGAACTGGCCGGCCTTCTGTATCGCCTTGGAAAGGATCTCTGACACGGAAAGGGAATCGAGCCCGTTGGGGTCGGTCAAGACGAGGACCCCGCTGTCCGCCCCCATCGCGAGAGCTTCCTTCATCGACTTCTTCGCGTCGGCGCTGCCAACTGTGAAGACGACTACGTCCCCCTGAAGCTTCGACTTGATGCGGAGGGCCTCCTCGACTGCGTTCTTGTCGAATGTGCTGATCTTGGAGGCTGCGCCAGTCAGGATAGGTCTCCCCGACTGGTCCGTCTTCAGCTCGGTTTCATCCACTGCGTGCTTGACACAGACTGCCACCCTCATAGCGAGCGTGCCAGCTCCCTGCGGGCTATCAACATCCTGAGCACCTCCGAGGTCCCCTCACCGATCGTGAGGAGCCTCGCGTCGCGCCAATGCCTGTGCACATCGTCTGTCGTGTAGCCGTAGCCACCGAATATCTGTATCGCTGCGTCGCAGACCCGCATGGACATCTCCGTCGAGAAGACCTTCGCCTGGGCGGACTCGGAGGAGTATTCCACTCCAGACTCCCTCAGCCTCGACGCGTGCATGCAGAGGAGCCTCCCGGCCGTGATTCCCGTCTTCATGTCTGCAATCTTCTCTCTTGTGAGCTGGAACTCGGAAAGCGTGGACCCGAAGGCCTTCCGTTCTTTGCTGTAGCCGAGGGCCTTGTCGAATGCGACCCGCGCGATTCCGACGCACAGTGAACCCATCACGATCCTGCTCGTGTTCAGCATCCCCTTTGCGTACTCGAAGCCCATCCCCTCTTTGCCGACCATCCTGGAGTCGTCTACAGCGCAGTCGACGAAGCGGACCTCCGAGGTCCTGGACCCACGCATCCCGAGCTTCGGCAGGTCGTCCCCGAAGGAGATGCCGGGGTCAGCCTTCTCCACAAGAAAAGCGGAAGGGCCCTTCTCGGTCTTTGTGAACACAAAGTAGACGTCTGCTTCCCCGGCGTTGGTGATTAAGGCCTTCGACCCGTTGATCACCCAGCTCCCTCCCCTGCGGACCGCAGTGGTCCTCATGTTCTTCGCGTCGGAGCCCGACGTCGGTTCCGTAAGGCTGAACGAAGCGAGCTTTCGGCCTGTGATGATGTCCGGGAGGAACTCCCTCTTCTGTTCCTCAGTTCCGAACCCGAATATTCCCTCCGCAGCTGTGTTGTGAATGGCGACGCTGAGCGCGAGGCCTGCGTCCGCTGCTCCAGCCAGCTCGAGTGCCAGGTTGTAGACCCCAAACGGGACCCCCAGCCCCTCGTACTCCTTCGGGTAGGCGATCTGACAGATGCCGTTCCCCAGCAACCCTTTCCTGGCCTCCACTATGCTGGCTGCGTGCTCGTCAAACTTCGCCGAGAGCGGCAGGACCTTGTCCTCGAGGAACCTGCCGAGGGTCGAAAGCAGTTCAGCGTATTCTTCGTGTTGGGCATAGTTGGAGCTCAGGATCTGCCGGTGCTCGGCCGTGAAGAGCGCCAATGCCCTCGAGCCCGCCCCCCGGGTGGGCGATTTAATTCTTGTGATGCACTCGCAACAAAGTCTAAAGGAGCAGGTGGGAAGAGACCGGCTCGTGACCATTGCAGAGGAGCTCGCAGGCTACGCAAGTTCGACACGGTTCTCCGACCTAGACAGAGCGACAGTCGAGCAGATGAAGCTGAGGGTTGTGGACGCTCTCGGGTGCGCGATCGGTGCCTATCGGGCGGAGCCGGTGGAGATTGCGCTGCGGATCGCGTCCGAGGGGAGCGAGGCCACGGTCCTCGGGACCGGCAGAAAGACGTCGAGTGAGCTTGCCACTTTCATCAACGGGCTCATGGTGAGGTATTTCGACTTCAACGACACCTACCTTTCGAAGGAGCCGGGGCACCCCAGCGACAACCTCAGCGCCTGCCTTGCTGTCTCAGAGTCGGAAGGCTCGACCGGCAAGGAATTCCTCACAGCCGCTGTGACTGCTTACGAGATCCAGTGCAGGCTCTGCGACGCTGCCGACATCAGGCACAGGGGCTGGGACCACGTCAACTACGGGCTGGTCTCCACAGCACTGGCCTCCAGCAAGCTCATGGGCCTTGGGGGAGAGAAGGCGGTTCACGCAGTGAACATCGCGCTGAACGGACACATCGCAATGAGGCAGGTGAGGGCAGGCGAGCTCTCCATGTGGAAGGGCGCCTCGTTCGCAAATGCTGCCAGGAACGGAGTGTTCGCTGCTAGGCTCGCAAGAGAAGGGATGACCGGACCTTCGCCGATATTCGAGGGGGAGATGGGTTTCTTCAAGCAGGTGTCTGGACCGTTCAGGATGAGCCCCAGGACCTTCGGTGGGGACGGAAGGAGGTTCAGGGTCAACGACACTTACATCAAGTACTGGCCAGCTGAGTATCATGCGCAGTCCGCCATCTGGGCCGCCCTGAAGGTGAGGCGGGAGGTAGGCGACATGGACGAAGTCGAATCTGTCCTCGTCGAGACCCACGAAGCCGGGTACACGATACTCGCGAAGGACAGGGAGAAGTGGAGGCCGGCGACCAAAGAGACTGCCGACCACAGCCTCCCTTTCATAGTCGGGACGGCGCTCCTCTACGGCAACCTTGACAACCAGTCATATTCCAAGGAGAGGGTCGGCTCCGAGAGGACACTGCGGTTTCTGCGGAAGATCAGGGTGCGGGAAGACCCTGCGCTGACTGCGCTCTATCCTTCAAGGGGGGTGGGCAATCGCGTCACAGTCGCTCTGAAAGGCGGGAGGAAAATCTCGGCAGAGGTGGTGGTCCCCCGCGGGCACCCGCTCGACCCGATGTCCAGAGAAGACGTCGAAGCGAAGTTCATGCGACTTACAGACGGGGTCCTGGACCGGAGAGGGGCCCGCAACGCGCTCAGGGGAATCTGGCAGGTCGAAGGGGCACGGAGCATCGGGGAGATCCTCAGTCTCCTGAAGGTCGACTGACTTCGGAAAAATCGTTCTTATCCAGCCCCTTCGAGCCATCCCCTGTGGAGTCCGAGAGGCTTCTGAAGGAGGCTTTCGGTCTGAATACTTACGAGGCGAAGGTTTACCTCGCTCTCCTGAAGCAGGGGATGAGAGCGATCGAGGCGGCCCAGGCCTCAGGCGTCCCGCAGTCCCGCACCTATGACACACTCCGGGCGCTGGAGCAGAAGGGATTCGTCAGCGAAGCCGGTCCCATTTTTCACGCTGTCAAGCCGTCGACTGCCCTCAGGGCTCGGGTCGCGAAGTTCAGCGCGGATTTCGGAGCGGAGCAGTCCGCGAGACATGACGCCATGAAGAGGATTATCGCGGAGACTGAGCCGCTCTATGGATCCGGCGTCGGAGGGGGCGAGCCGGCCATGCTGAGGGGGATGGACGCGATCGCAGGCGCGTTTCTGGAGGTGCTCCGGTCGTCCGACGACGTCTTCATAGTGGCCAGGAAGGGGCTCAAGGCGAGCGCAGAGTTCCTCGAGTACCTCAAGACATCTGAGAGCCTGAACACAAAGGTCCGAATCCTGGTCCCGAAGTCGGCAAGACTGTCGAAGCATGAGGTCCAAGAAGCGTCCAGACTCGGGCTCGATGTGAGGAGGTCCCAGGCGGCTCTGCTCGACATGATGGTTGGCGATTCGGGGGACGTCATCATTGGGGTCCCGGCGGCAGGGGAGGAGCCGTTCAGGGCCGTAGGGATCTGGTTGAAGGACAAGTCGTTTTCCGCCGCCCTCCTGTCAACCTTCGGGGAGCTTTGGAGTGAAGCAGGTCCGTAGCCTGTAAACCCTTATTACCATTCCTCAGTGGTATCGTCTCATGAAGCTGGCTCTCGGATTCAACCCTGTTATGAGCCTGACCGCAGCGTCGAGCATGGCTTCCAAAGCGGAAGCCGCGGGATACGATTCCATCTGGATGCACGAGAGCCTCTTTCAGAGAGACGTCGTGACCTACATCGCGACCATGGCCTCGGCGACCAAGCGGGTGAGAATCGGGTCGGGGGCGATCAACACGTTTACGCGGCACCCCGTCACCGCTGCCACGACCTTCGCATCCCTCTCCGAAGTGTCGGGAGGACGGGTGGTGCTGGGATTGGGTTTAGGCAGCTTCCCTACGGTCCCGCTCCTCGGGTATCAAATCTTCCCGGTCGAGAAGACGAAGCCCCTGCAGAGAATCCGGGAATACGTTGAGGTCGTGAGAGCGGTCTGGAAGGGCGAGAAGGTGGAGTACGACGGCCAGTTCTTCAAGGTCCATAACCTAACTCTCGGTTTCGAGGTGAAGGTCCCCATTCCGGTATTCATCGCAACCCTCTCCCCAAAGACACAGGCCTTCGCTGCGAGTGTGGCCGACGGGGTCATCCTATCCCCTGCCTTGAACACAGCCTGGGGGACTAGGAGGATGGTGGAACACGTCAAGGAGGGGGAGGCGGCGTGCGGGAGGAAAGTCGAAAAGGCGTCATACATGCTCACTTCGGTCGATCCGGACCCGGACAAGGCCAGGGAAGTGATTCGGGACTACTACTTCTTCATGTTCCAGCTCTCGGACGTAGTCAGGCCCGAGGTGCTTGCGCCCTACGGAGTGACCGAAGAGATGCTCGAGCCCATGAAGGAGGCCTACAAGAAAGGGGACGTCCCTGCCGCAAAGAAGCTGATACCAGATGCGGCCATCGAAGCCCTGACCATCTGCGGAGACGCCGATCATGCGCTGCAGAGGATCGAGGAGTACAGGAAATCTGGGGTGACGCTCCCAATCCTCATGCCGATAGGGAACGTTGATCACGCCATAAGGTCGCTCGCACCGGCAAAGGAGTGAACGGCGTCTTTATCTCCGCATCCACTCGGTAAGGGAATGTGAAGAACAGGGCCTGGACTATCGCGGGCTTGGCGCTCGTCCTCGCCTCGATGGTCGCCCTCTTCGCAGCGCCAAAGCAGGATTTCGTAGCTCTGACCTTTGTCGCGACTTCATGCATGATGCTTGGCAGCTATGCTCTCGGAGTCCGGTGGCGGTTGCGCATGCCAAGTCCGAGGGTGATCCTCGCCGGTGTCGCTTCCGGGGTCGTGCTCTACATGGTCTTCTTCGTTGGGAGCATCGGAATCACCGTGTTCCATCCTTTTGGCATTGTACCTGGGAATGAATCGTCGATCTACCTTCTCATTGCCTCGCCTTCGAATCCCATTTACCTCCAGGTTGCGGTCCTCGTCTTCGACTCCGCAGGATACGAATCCTTCTTCAGGGGGGGACTTCAGACCCGCCTGCAAACTCGGTTGGGGGCAGGCGCGGCTCCGGCTGTCGCTGCGCTCGACGCTGCCGTCCACGTTCTGACGTTCAATCCTCTCTGGATTGCGACTACGTTCATCGCGGACCTGAGCTGGGGACTCACTTTCCACTATTCGAAGAGTCTCGCCGCCCCTTTTGTGAGCCATCTCTTGTGGGACCTGGCGATCTTCGTCGTGTTCCCAATCAGGTGAACCGACGTAAACCAGTGAACTACCTACGACTTTGGCCGTAGGCTTCTTGCTTCGCAGGAGCAAACTTGCTTATCCGCCTGCGTTGGACAAGTAGAGGCCGCTCCTCAGCACGGGCCTGCTCCAGGCCCGCAGCCAGAATGTTTCGTGCCGCATTGACGTCCCTGCCGAGGACGAGATTGCAGTTCGGGCACGAATGCATCCGTTCTTCCAGTCTCTTCGGAACCACCTTCCCGCACCCAGAGCATTTCTGCGACGTCCCACTTGGGTTGACGAGTATCACTCGCCCGCGGCGCCTTTCTGCCTTGTAAGCAGTTAGTCGGCGCAGTTGGCCCCAGGAGGCATCCATTATTGCCGATGCCAGGTTGTGGTTCTTCACCATGTTCGGGATCCTCAGGTCTTCGAAGACGATGGTCGAAAAGTTGTCTGTTAGGCTTCGTGAGACTTTGTGGGAAGTATCAGTCCTCTGACGTCTGACCTTTCTCCAGCCCTTGGCAAGCAAGACCTTGGCTTTCTCTCTATTGGCAGAGCCCTTCCTTTTCTTCGACAGGCGTCTTTGAAGCGTCGTCAGTCTGGTGACTGAGTTGTCGAGATGTCTTGGGTTCTCGAAGATTCTGCCGTCACTCTGAGTCGCAAGCTTCGTCACTCCAAGGTCTACACCGACTGCTTGGTCGTTTCGTGTTTCTGGTGGTTTGGGTTCCGCTTCCGCGGAGATGCACGCGTACCACTGGTCGATGTCCCTGACTACGATGCAGATCTTTGGCAAGCCTCCAATTGGCCGGTGCAGTCTCACCTTGACCACGCCTATCTTCGAAAGGCGGAGCCTATCGCCAATAATCCTGAAACCGCCGAGTTGAGGATACCTGAACGAGTTGTGACTGTCCTTCCGCTTGAACTTTGGGCATCTGGAGAGTCCAGCATAGAACGCCCGATATGCCTTGTCCAATCGGAACACGACGTCTTGCAAGACCTGCGAGTGGACCGCCATTAGGAACTTGTCACCATGACGGAAGACGGTAAGGGCTCGTTTCTGTTCGAACGCCTTGGACTTGGTTCTGATCCTGTCGTCGAGCAGGTTATTGTAGAGACGCCTGCATGTCTCAAGAGTTTCGGCCATCACCCGCTCCTGCGTTCTCGTTGGATAGAGCCTGAACCTGTAGGTGACCGGCATCTTCAGACACAGAGGCGTCCCTATGTACTTAACGGCCAAGCTCCCTTTCATCCCGCCCTTGAAGGGCGCAGGGTTTTCCCGGTCGCAAGGGCTAATATGATGCACCGGACGGGACCGGTGCCGTGGCGGGAAGAATCGGCGTCGTGGGCGTGGGATACGAAGGGTTCAGGCCGGCCATCACAGACCTCTCCACCCGAGAGCTGATGTTCCAGGCGGCATCGAAAGCTTACGCGGACTGCGGGGTCGACCCGAGGAAGGACATCGGCTCGTTCATCTGCTGCACCGAGGACCTGTGGGAGGGTTGGAGCATAGCCGACGAGATGGTCCCCGACCAGGTCGGCGGGGCGAGGAGGCCCCTCTGCACTGTTCCTGCCGACGGGATCATCGGGATCGGCCACGCAGTCATGCAGATCAGGTCGGGAATCGCGGATGTAGTTTCAGTGGAGGCTCACAGCAAGGTCGCAGACATGCTCAACAAGGCGGAGGTCGAGAACCTGGCCGTGGACCCGGCCTTCCTCAGGGTTCCTGGAGCAAATCCGGATGTGCTCGCCGGGCTCGAGATGAGCGCGTTCATGGACAGGACCGGGTACAGCAGAGAAGAAGTCAGCCTCGTAGTCCGAAACGGGAGGAGAGCAGCCCTGAGGAACGAAAGGGCCAGCTACGGAGCGGATCTTACTCTGGAGGAGATAGGAGAGGCCGAACCGATCGTCTCGCCATTGAGGAGGCACGACAAAGCGGAATACGTCGAGGGGGGCATCGTCCTGGTTCTCGCTTCTGAACGCTGGATCAAGAGGAACAAGAAAGACGCTGTCTTCGTTGACGGCCTCGCGTGGCGCTCGACGACCCCCTGGTTCGAAGGGGGAAAGGTGGAGGAAGCGGAATACGCCCGGGACTCCTTCAAGAGTGCGCTGAAGCAATCCGGGCGGAGAAGCCTCTCTTCGCTCGACCTGTTAGAAGTTGACGACACGTATTCGTACAAACTCTTGCAGCACCTTGTTTCGATGGGGGCAAGCAAAGAGGAGGCGGTCCGGATGGTCAAAGGAAAAGGACCGGCGCTCAACCCGAGCGGCGGGTCGCTGGGAGTAGGGAATCTCATTGAAGCGACCGGCTCCCTCAAAGTGCTCGAATGCGTCCTGCAGATGAGAGGGACTGCCGGAGGGAACCAGGTGAGGGGGGTGGAGAGCGCTGCAGCGGTCTCTTGGCGGGGCAATCCGACGTCGACAGGGGCCGCGATCATACTTTCAAGAGGAGAACGAAGGACTTGAGAAGAGTTGCCGTCATCGGGGCAGGGATGACGAAGTTCAGGCGCAGGATGCTGGAGACCGGGAGGGAGCTGTCGTTCGAGGCGAGCAGGATGGCTCTGGACTCCGCCGGGATGGAAATCAAGGACGTACAGTCTGTCGTGCTCGGGACAGCCCCGGATGCCTTCGACGGGATTCACATGAAGGGAGAATACCTGATGGACGGAGCAGGAGGGACGAACAGACCGTACAGCAGGGTCTACGTGGGTGGAGGGAGCGGCGTGTTCGTGCCGGTTTCTGCATGGTGGCACGTCGCGTCAGGGCTCTTTGACACCTGTCTGGCTGTCGCAGAAGAGAAGATGTCTCCGCTTCACCCGCATCCGCAGTACGCTTTCTGGAGCATCTTCGACCACACGACCGAGCGCCCCCTCGGGGTGACTCTGCTCTGGATCTTCTCGCTGGAGATGAGGCGATACATGACTGTCCACAACGTGACCGAGGAGGACATCGCGCTGGTCTCCGTGAAGAACAAGGGGAACGCGATGGACCACCCGTGCGCTCAGATTCCGGAGCGGATAACCGTGGACGACGTGATGAAGAGCGAGCCAATCTGCCTCCCGGTCAAGAGGCTGGACGTGTCCCCCACCTCAGACGGGGCTGCGGCTGTCATGCTGGTGTCCGAGGAAGTGGCGAGAAAGTACACGGACGACCCGGTCTGGGTCGACGGGGTTGGATGGAACATTGATTCCCAATACTGGACGAACAGGGACCTCTACTATCCCAGGTACGTGGAGCAGGCGGCGAGGATGGCGTACAAGATGGCCAAGATAGACAACCCGAGGAAGGAGATCGACTTCGCTGAAGTCTACGACCCGTTCGATTACAAGGAGCTCCACCACATGGAGGGGCTGCTGCTGGCCGAGAAGGGAGAGGCCCCGAAGCTGACGAAGGAGGGGGTGACGCAGAGGGACGGTGACATGCCAATCAACCCGTCCGGCGGACTCTTGGGCGTAGGCAACCCGATAGCCGCTGCCGGCATGATGAAGGTCTGCGAGCTGTTCTGGCAGCTCAGAGGGGAGGCGGGAAAGAGGCAGGTGAAGAAGGAAGTGAACAGGGGGGTAGCACAGGCTTGGGGTGACCTCCTCCAGTGTGGGACAGTCATTACAATGAAGCGGTAATCGGATCCTTCTTTCTGACCCACTTCTTCCCTAGCTTTTCGTAGTACCTCGGCCACTCGCGAGCTGCGCGGATGCGCCCGAACTCGTCTACGAAGAATATCGCTTCGAGCAATTTGGCTTGCTTTTCAGAGTCCGCAAATCCGATTTCCTTCGTGAACTTCCGAGCATCTTCAATCCTCGACAGACTCATCAGCCACCCGGGGCTACGTGCGACTCCAATGTTGGTTCGTGTTCCCTCGGCGATGTTGAGCCGGATCTTACCAGGGTGGAAGCCTGATTCACGCAGCAAGTCTCCTGTGAAATCAAGGAGTTTACGGTCAGAGTTGGACACAACCAAGCCGACATTCAGGTAAGGTCCATGGGTCTGCTCAATGCTAACGGAAGGGTTCCCTTCTGCTGTGAAGAATCCCCTAAGGAAGCCCCTAGGGAATCGCTCGATCAGGGGTGCAAGCTCCTTGAAAGGTCTGTTGACGAAATCAAACAGCATGAGACTGGTCACCTTCACGAGGTACCACCTGCCGTGCTTATCGAGCACCCTTCTAACCCAGTATGAGTCGGTCTTCCCCAAAATCTTCGCTGCGCAAACCGCGAATTCTCTAGCGAAATCGTACGACCTGACCTTGAGCAGCAGCCTCTTGCCTCCGTCGTTGTCATCGGCCCATCCGTCTCCAAGCCATGCCCCGAGGAAGAAGCTCAGTTCTTCGGAGGGTCTGGAATAGAATACCCGCTTGCCAGAGAACGGAGACGTCTTGCCTAGAGCCCAACGCCGGATTGTCTGTCTAGAAGGCAAAGAGAAGCCATTCCCTTCGAGCACCCGGCGAATCTCGGCAGGGCCTGTCGTCCCCCTCGATTCCACGAGTTCACGTACTGCTCCATAAGCCTTCATCCTGTCGGCGACCGGGGAGAACCTCCTCGTCATGGGCTGACACCGGCCCTCTGCTTATAACCACCAATCGAGTCGGCGGGAGCAGGACCACCGATGCCCGCAGGGAAACTGCTCTGGGAGCCTTCAGATTCTGCGGTGAGGCGCTCGAACGTGAGTTCCTTTGTCAAGTGGCACGCCAAGCGCGGCAACCAGTTCGCTGACTACGGCGAGCTCTGGCGCTGGTCTGTCGATGACATCGAGGGGTTCTGGGGATCCTTGTGGAAGTACTTCGATGTGTCCGACGTTGACTACGTAGTCCTTCAGGAGAGGAGGATGCCGGGGGCGAAATGGTTCGACGGTGCAGACCTCAATTTCGCCGAGCAGATATTCAAGAGAAAGCGTGAAGGCGTCGCCCTCATCGGGAGGGGCGAGAAAGGCCCCGAGAAGCGAGTGACGTGGGATGAGCTTGAGCGCAAGACGGCCGCGCTCGCGAGCAGGCTGCGCGAGATGGGGGTGGCGGTCGGGGATCGGGTCGCAGCGTTTCTCCCCAACACTCCGGAAACGATAGTCGCGTTCTTGGCGTGCGCAAGCATCGGGGCAGTCTGGTCCGGTTGCTCCCCCGACTTCGGTGCGCCCGCAGTCGTCGACAGATTCAGCCAGATCAGGCCGAAGGTCCTGTTTGCAGTCGACGGGTACAGCTACGGGGGCAGATGGTTCGACAGGACCGACGTAGTCTCGTCGATCGTCCAATCCCTCCCGACCCTCGAGCAGGTGGTCGCTGTGCCGAGCGGTGCGAAGCAGGGTGCCCTCCCTGGCGCCAGAGTATGGGGGGACGTCACAAGCGGCAAGACGAAGCCTGCCTACGAGCTGGTGCCGTTCGACCACCCGCTCTGGGTGGTGTACTCGTCAGGGACCACTGGGTTGCCGAAGCCCATAGTGCACGGCCACGGAGGGATTCTCATGGAGCATCTGAAGGTGTTGGCGTTTCACAACGACATCAGGCCGGGAGACCGCTTCTTCTGGTTCACAACCACCGGATGGATGATGTGGAACTACCTTGTGGGGGGCCTGTTGCACGGCGCGACCCTGGTACTCTACAACGGGAGTCCGGCCTACCCCGACATGAACGCCCTGTGGGACTTGGTCGACAGGGCGGACATCTCCTACATGGGGGGGTCGGCAGCGTACATCTCCTCCTGCATGAAAGCCGAGGTGGAGCCGAGGTCTACCCACAGGCTTTCTAATCTGCGAGGAATCGGATCGACCGGCTCCCCGTTGTCCCCGGAAGGGTTCGAGTGGGTCTACTCCAAGGTGAAGGAAGACCTGTGGCTCGCGTCCATCAGCGGGGGGACAGACGTCTGCACCCCATTTGTCGGCGGATGCCCGACCCTCCCAGTCTACTCCGGGGAGATTCAGTGCAGATGCCTGGGGGCCAAGGTGGAGGCCTTCGACGAGTCTGGAACCCCGGTCGTCGGCCAGGTCGGGGAGCTCGTGGTCACCGAGCCGATGCCCAGCATGCCGCTCTACCTATGGGGGGACGAGGACGGGAGCAGGTACAGGGAGAGCTACTTCGAGCCATTCCCGGGGGTCTGGAGACATGGGGACTGGATCGAGATAACGAAGCGGGGGACCTGCATCGTGTACGGACGCTCAGACGCGACAATCAAGAGGATGGGGGTGAGGATTGGGACCAGCGAGATCTACAGGGCTGTGGAAGGGCTCCCCGACGTGGCGGACAGCCTCGCCATCGACATGGAGGGGCAGGGAGAGGACCGACCGATGATACTCTTCGTAGTCCCAAGGGAGGGGATGAAGGTGGACGAGGAACTCATGGCAAAGATTCGCCAGAAGGTGAAGGCAGACATATCTCCCCGATACGTGCCGGACAGGGTGATAGAGGTCCCGGCCATCCCCCGGACGCTCAACGGGAAGAAGTTGGAGGTGCCGATCAAGAAGATCTTCCTCGGGGTCGACCCAGCGAAGGCCGCAAACCGCGACTCGCTCGCAAATCCGGGGGCTCTGGAGTACTTTATTGAGCTCGCGAAGGCCATGAAGGAGGGCAAGAAACTTTGAAATCCAGTTCTCGCGGAGGAGCGAGGCGAGCTTGAGCTCTAAGATCCGGAATTATCCTGGCACAGCGATAGAGCGAGAGGACCTCGAGGCCCAGAAGTATCTGATCACCCACTACGAGACCGTCCTCAGGTATTCATGGACATCGGGGGTCGCGATCAGCAGGTTCCTCGACGGGCTGAAGGAGGGGCAACTCTGGGCGAGGAAGTGCAACGAGTGCGAGAGGGTGATGATACCCCCTCGGATGTACTGCGAAGAGTGCTGGAGGCCGACAGACTCCTGGGTAAGGGTGAAGGACGGTGGGAAGGTGAACACCTTCTCGATAAGCTACGTGAACAACGACGCGAGCCGGAGGAAGGAGCCTCTAATCGTGGCCGTTATCGAGATCGACGGGGCGTCTCCGGAGATGGGGATCCTCCACTTCGTAGGAGGGATTGCCCCGGACAAGGTGAGGGTCGGGATGAGGGTGAAGGCCGAGTGGAAGCCGAGGGCGGAGAGGAGCGGCGCCATCACAGACATACGGTACTTCAGACCAGCTTAGCAACCTCCTGCTTTGCCGCACCCGTAACGACTTTAACCCCGGTTGCGCACGGCTCGTTGGCCGACGCGCGCCGGCCGAGTCAAGTGAGAGAGTTGTCACTCGGAGAACGGATAACGAGCGTGGACCGCCTGCGGTCCTGGACCGACCAAATTCCGCTCCACTACGAATACACGGCCGGGGTGGCCGGAGAGAAGTTCCTGCGAGCGCTCCGGCAGGGGAAGATCCTTGCCGCCAAGTGCGGGAAGTGTGGAAAGCGTTACCTGCCCCCGAAGACGTACTGCGTCGACTGCTTCGTGGAGATCAAGAGGTTCGGCGCCGTGACCGCAGCTGGTAGAGTGGCTGCGCTCGCTCAGAGCCACGTGGACTTCCAAGGGAAGAAGCTGAAGAATCCGAAGGCCTTCGCGTTCGTCACCTTTCCAGGGGTCACAGGGGGGTTGGTTCAGGTCGCGACTGGCAAGGGGATAGACATCGGGAAGAAGGTCACGCCAAGATTCAAGCCGGCGACGAAGAGGGTCGGGTCGCTGTCCGATTTCGAGTTCGTGGCCGTCTAGCTTAGCCCTTCACGTACGTCAGCCACTTCTCGTACCGCTTTATCTTGCCATGGGTTGCGCCATCGTAGAGCTTCTGGAGCCTTGACGTGATCTGGAAGTCCCCGTTGCCGATCTTCCTTCCGTCAACCTCTCTGATTCGGGCTATGCCGGCTGCAGTCCCGCAGAAGAAGGCTTCGTCTGATGTGTAGAGCTCCTCCCTGGTGGAATCGTTCCTGAAGAAGGAAATCCCCTCGTCGCGGGCGAACTGGATGATGGTGTCCCTCGTGATCCCCCTGAGGATTCCTGAGCTGGCCGGAGGGGTGCTGAGTATCCCGTCCTTGACCCTGAAGATGTTCTCCCCTGGGCCCTCCGCAATGTGCCCGCTGGAGTTCAACATGATGGCTTCGTCGTAGCCTGCGGCCACTGCCTCCATCTTTGCGAGTGCCGAGTTGGCGTAGTTGGCTGCGCACTTCGCTTGGATGGGGAGAGACCTTGAGTCAATCCTCACCCAGCTCGAAATCGTCGCTTTCACCCCCTTCTCCGTAGCGTCCTTCCCCAGGTAAGGACCCCACTCCCAAGAACCGATTGCGACAGAAATCTTGTTCTTCAAAGGGCTGAGCCCCATAGCCCCGTAGGCGCTGAAGGCTATCGGCCGGATGTAGCTTTCCTCAAGGCCGTTCTTTCTCACTAGCTCGATGATTGCATCCTCGAATTCGGCCAGGGTGTACCCCAAGTCCATCCTGTAGATCTTGGCGCTGTTCAGAAAGCGTTGGATGTGCTCGCGGAGCCTGAAGACCGCAGGACCCTTCGGGGTGGCGAAGCACCTTATTCCTTCGAAGACTGCGTAACCGTAGTGAAGGCCGTGGGTGAGCACGTGAATCTTCGCGTCGTCCCAATTGACAAACTTCCCGTCCATCCATATCTTGCTGAGGGCGCGCATGCCTTTCGTGCGGGGCCCCTAGGACATCCTATTTATGGTTAGAGCTTTTCAAGCAACGGAGCCGTTTATTACGCCAATTGTCGAGCCGTCGCGCGATGGCTCAGCCAGTGATACTGTCAGCGGTAAGGACCCCGATAGGCAAGTTCGGTAGGAGCCTCGTCGGTGTGAGCGCAACGAAGCTGGGGGCGGTGGCGATCAAAGAGGCGCTGGCCCGAGCCAGGCTGCCGCCATCTGAGGTGGACGAAGTCGTGATGGGGAACGTCGTCTCGGCCGGACTGGGACAGAACCCGGCGAGGCAGGCAGCGATCGGAGCGAGGATCCCCTACTCCGTCGGGGCGATAACGGTCAACAAGGTGTGCGGTTCGGGGCTCAAGGCTGTGATGCTCGCCGCGCAATCAATCAAGGCCGGTGACTGCGATGTCGTCGTCGCAGGGGGCATGGAGAGCATGAGCAACGCCCCCTACATGGTCAGGAACCTGAGGTGGGGGCTGAAGTATGGGGACGCCCGCCTCCTGGACGGCATGATAGTCGACGGGCTGTGGGACGTGTATCACGACTACCACATGGGGATAACTGGAGAGCTGATAGCGAAGAAGTTCGGGATCACGAGGCGCGAAGCCGACGAGTTCTCGGTCCAGAGCCACCAGAAGGCCGCGAAGGCTGCGAAGGCGGGCCTCTTCGAGGAGGAGAAGGTCGCGGTCGAGATCCAGCATGAAGGCGGGAAGGTCACAGACTTCAGGGACGACGAATGCATCAGGGGAGATACGACTATGGAGAAGCTCTCTGCCCTGAAGCCGGTCTTCAAGCCGGGAGGAGTCCTCACTGCGGGGAACTCTTCACAGCTCAGCGACGGGAGCGCCGCTGTGGTCGTGGCCTCCGAAGAGGCTGCCGACAGACTGGGGAGGAAGCCCCTCGCCAGGATTGTCGCCTACGGCACTGGTGGCCTCGAGCCGAAGTGGGTGATGGAGGCTCCCATACCGACTACGAGGGCTTTGTTGAAGAAGGCGAAGATGACTGTAGACGACATCGACCTGTTCGAGCACAACGAGGCCTATTCGACAGCGTCCATAGCCGTGAGGAGGGAGCTCGGGGTCGACGAGGGAAGGTTCAACGTGAACGGCGGCGCGGTCGCACTCGGGCATCCGATCGGATGCAGCGGAGCCAGAATAATGGCCACGCTGGTCTACCAGCTGATGCGGACCGGGAAGAAGACCGGGCTGGCGACCCTGTGTCTCGGCGGCGGGAACGCAGTCTCTATGATTGTTGAGAGGTAGTCTCTCTCAGCTTTCTTCGGAGGACCTTGCCGACGATCGTCTTCGGGAGCTCCGGGACGAACTCGACTTTCTTCGGCACCTTGTGCTTCGCGAGCCTTGCCGCACAGAAGTCCATGACGTCCTTCTCGCTCAGAGACCCTCCCTCCCTCCGCACCACGAAAGCCTTCACTGCCTCTCCGTAGAACTCGTCAGGGATGCCTATGACCGCAGCTTCCTTGACCGCAGGATGTTCGAAGAGGACTTCCTCCACGTCCCTGGGATAGACCTTCATCCCGCCCACGTTGATCATATCTTTCTTCCTGTCCACGACATAGAAGTACCCGTCCTCGTCCATCTTCGCTATGTCCCCAGTGAGGAACCAGCCGTCGTGGAACGCCTTTGCGGTCTCGGCCTCGTTGTTCCAATAGCCCTTCATCACCTGGGGGCCCTTTAGCGCGAGTTCGCCCACGCCGCCGACCGGAAGTACCTTTGATGGGTCATCTACGTCAACCACCTCCGCTTCGGTTTCGGGAAATGGGACCCCGATCGACCCGTCCCTGACACCACCAGGCGACAGCGGATTGCAGTGGGTCACAGGGCTTGTCTCAGACAACCCGTACCCCTCCACTAGATTCCCCCCCGTAAGCTCGATGAACTTCTTCCTCACTTCCACCGGCAGGGCGGACCCACCGGACATGCATGCCCGTACCGATGTGAGGTCAAAGTTCTTGACGTTTGGGTTGCTGTTGATTGCGATGTACATCGCCGGGACACCGCAAAAGCAGGTTACCTTCTTCTGCTGTATCGTATTCATGACTTCCTTGACATGGAAGTTGGGAAGGAGTACAGTTTCCGATGCGGCGTAGAAAGGAGCAAGGAGGGCCGTGGTGAGCCCGTAGATGTGGAAGAGGGGAAGCACTCCCAGCGAAACGTCTTTGGAGGTCAGAGGCAGATTGTTGGCCGTCCGGACCGCGTTCGAGTAAAGGTTGTAATGGGTCAGCATGGCCCCCTTGGAGACACCCGTGGTCCCGCCGGTATATTGCAGCACTGCGACGTCTTCGACGGGGTCGACCTCAGCATACTTGGCGATAGGACTGCTGGAATTGACCAGCCCAACGAAATCTGTTGTGTTCTCCCGACGGGTCCTCTTTACCCCTGCAAGGCCGGCAAGACGCCGCTTGAGGCCAGGGAGGTAGTCAGTGACGCTGGTTGCGACGACGTGCCTGAGATGCGTCCTCGCTCTGCAACCTTCGAGGCTCTGGTAAAGGTCGCTTCCCTTGACCACGTCGTTCGCAGCGACGATGATTTCCGAACCGGAGTCGTTCAGCTGATGTTCGAGTTCCCTTTCCTTGTAGAGGGGGTTGTTGTTGACTACGATTCCCCCGGCCTTCAGTATGCCGAAAAAGGCAAAAACGAACTGAGGGGTGTTGGGAAGGAAGATTGCCACCCTGTCCCCGGCTTTCATACCGAGAGAGCCGAGCGCGGACGCAAACCTCGATGAGATCTCATCAACCTCGGCGTAGGAGAAGTCCCTCCCCTGGTAGTGGACGCTGACGTTACTGGGAAATCTTCGTGCGGCCTCGGTCAAGAGCGAATAGAGAGGTGCCTTCGGAGGAGCGGCCTCTGAAGCATGAGTGCGCGCGAGCTCTTGGGCTTGGATTCTCGTCCAGGGATGCTCGATGTGCAAGCCCTTACGCCATGCCGACCGGCAGCAGGTGCCTTAAGCGTATCGAGGGTCGGCCCCCGCGTTTCGTTTTCGGGTCTAGGGTTAGTTTTCTGCATATCGTTGCACATCACGCAACGACGCGGCAGTTACTTTCCCGCCACCGGAAGGTGGCGCCGGCTCAACCCCATCGCCGGTTGCCTGCGGACTCCCACCGCACTCCCCACCCTTTCGCACCCCCTCATCGCTCTCGCTCGGAGGTGTCCTCTCGGAGGCAGGGCGTCCTGTGAAGACGGCTTCGTTACCACCACCCCGCTTCTCCCCCGCGTTGCCTTTCCTTCCAGGTGGCTCCATGCGCGGGTCCGCGGAATGCTGATAACCGTAAACGGAGGCCCATACGTAGTGCACGGACACCCTTTCCCTTGGCTTCTTTCTCCTCCCCACCGTTATCACCATCGGCTCCTTGAGCTTCTCTCCGTGGCCGAAGAACCTCCTCCCTATGCAGAGCGCCGCAGCCTCGTGGACCGACAGTCCGTACGTCTCTTTGTACTTCGCGTCTCCCATCTTCGAGGTGTAGGCAGGATTGACCGTGCTTATTGGATACTCCTCCTTCCAGCACCTTGTCATGAGGTTCTCGGAGAACTTCCTCCTGACGAAAGCGTAGACGACCCTGTTCGCTCTCCTCCCGAAACTCCTGCTCCCCCTGATGTTCAGGTCCTCGATGGCGAACGCCCCAGCTCTATGCTCCCTCGCCCAGGCGACAATCTTCGCGACGAGCTGGCCGATGATCGAGTCCCTCTTTCCTTCGGCTGCATACACGAGCCTGTCATCCCTGAAGAACCTGTGGGCGAGGAGGTTCCCGTCCCTGCTCACAATCGCCGCTGCGAGGCCTTCAGGGTTACTGTCGATGGCGCAGACACTTTCAGGAACAGAGTCGAAAGGCGGCGGCGCGACCTCGAAGCTCACCTGGACGAGGTATCGTCTCCCGCTCCTCCTCACAACCCTCACCGAGTATGCGTTCCCAGATTCAATCAGAGACATGTACTTCCTGAACTTCTCGTTGACCCTCAGGGCGAACCATCTCCTCACGTTCTTCACGCGGTAGACCCTCCCCTTCGCCTCCCTCGGCTCGGTCCTCTCGGGGAAGTTGATGCCGACCCTCTTCCCGCCCCAGTCAATCCTGACGTTCGCGTTCCCCTTCTGGTTCGCCTGGCCTATCGAGTAGAGCTGGCCGTTCCTTGCGTCCTTCCACTCCTGGTTGGATATCTTCCCCTCCATCCTCTCGACGAAGAGCTTCCTCGTCCCGAAGACCACCTTCGGCATCGTACCATCGGCGACGTGTTTCTCGAGGATCCTCTTCCTCTTCTCCAGCCTCAGGAGTTCTTTCTGCAGTTGCTTCCTCTTTCCAGGCGACTTCGCATTCACGAGCCTCGAGTTCACCTCCTCCATCTTGTCGTAGACGTCTGAGAGGTGCATGGGAAGGAGCTCCCTCTGGCTCTTCGTCTCCGCCAGCGCATCCCTCGCAACGTGCTCGCAGTACCTCCAGTTCAGGGCAAGCGAACCTAGCGTCTCCACTCTGTGCGTGACATCCTTCACACAGTGCTTTTGCAACAGGTCGTTGAACGCAACCCTCTTCGCGGAAGAGTACCTCTGCATGAGGCCGTCGACATCCCGCTTCTCTCCGGCTGACGCAAGAATCTCGCCGCACTCGAACGTGAAATGCATGTTGGTGAGTACTTCCAACAAACAGGGCTGCTTTTCCCTAATAAGCCCAACCGTTCGCAGATGATATGCAAGGATACGCAAAACCAGAACTAGGTTCCAAGGCTTAAGTATCGTAAGGGCGGGCTATCGAACGGTAGGGCGTGTCTGAAGAGGCCGAGATGTATCTGGTCCTGTGTGTGGACAGGGATGACGATCTAGGGGTCAAGGCAGGGGTAGACACGCCTGTGGTCGGAAGAGAGGCGACGGTCGCCGCTGCGACGAAGCTCGCGCTCTCGGACCCTGAAGAGGCGGACATGAACGCAATCTTCTCGGCTGTGAAGAAGTATGACGAGCTGACAAAGGACGGGGTGAAGTGCGAGATAGCGATTGTCTGCGGCGACTCAAGAAGGGGGTTCGACGCGGACAGGAAGGTCAGGGCCGAGGTGCAATCGGTACTGAAGAGAACTGAAGCAACCGGGATAGTCTTCGTTTCTGACGGAGGAGACGACGAGCAGGTGATGCCAATCCTGCAGAGCATGAAGCCGATAGTCTCAGTCCAGCGTGTGACTGTGAAGCACAGCGAGACGGTCGAGGAGACCTACCTGGTCCTGGGGCGATACCTCCGGATGCTGATCTTCGACCCCCGCTACTCGAAGTGGACCCTCGGGGTCCCCGGGGTCATCTTCCTGCTGGCAGGGATACTCATCATCTCGCAGCAGGTCTTCGAGGCAGAGCTCGCCACCCTAATCATCCTGGGCGGGGTCTTCTTCATCAGGGGGTTCGGCATCGACAGGACTGTGGTGGAGCTCCTACACAGGGGCCCGACCGGGTACATGAGGCTCTTCTCCATGGTCACGAGCGCCCTGGTCTTCCTGGATGGGATCTTCACCGGATACGCGTACATGGTGGCAAACGCTTCGGCACTGGTGGATGAGGTCTTGGTAAACCCCTCCCTCCTGCTCCAGGATGGCGCGAAGCTTGCTGGGTACATGATAAACGGGAGCCTGTTGCTGGTCTGGGCCGGGATAGCCATATACTCGACTGGGGCTCTGCTATCTCACGTCGCCAGGGACAGCATCCGTTGGCGTCGCGATGGCTATGTCCTGCTGATGCTCGCGCTGCTCTACTTCCCTGTTCAGACGTTCTCTGCGTTCCTGATCGGAGGGACTGCGGAGACGAGCTTCCAGCTCATCTCCTATGTGCTGCTCGGCCTTGCCGCAATCTTCGCCCTGACAGTCACAGTCTACCCGCGCGTGAGGACAAAGGGCATCCCTGCGAAGGAGTGAGTCGATGCTCGAGTCGGCTCTCCGACTCCTCGGGATCTACAAGATCTACGAGGGGAGGCTGAAGTCCCAGGTCGAGTCGGACGACGTTCCAGGGCACATAGGCATCATTTTGGACGGCAACAGGCGCTGGGCGACCAGCCAGGGGCTGCAGGTCGGTGTTGGCCACGAAGAGGGGGCCAACGTAGTGGAGGACCTCCTCGACTGGTGCCATGAATTGAATGTCAAGACAATGACCCTCTACGTCCTTTCGACCGAGAACCTGCAGAGGACCCCCGAGGAGGTCAGAGAGATAATCACGCTGATCGATGCAAGACTGCGCAAACTGCTGACGGACCAGAGGATAGTCGATTACAAGGTGAAGGTCAGGGCGATCGGGCAGCTTGACCTCCTCCCGCCGTCCGTGAGGGAGCTCCTGCAGGCGATCGAGAAGAAGACCGAGGGATTCGGGGACCACTATCTGAACATCGCCATCGCGTACGGGGGGAGGGCCGAGATCACCGACATGGTCAGGTCGGTGGCACAAGAGGTCAAGAGCGGAAGGCTGTCCCCGGACCAGATAACCGAGGACACTGTAGCTAGGAGGCTCTACACTTCCTACCTCCCCAACCAGGAGCCCGACCTCATAATCAGGACTTCAGGGGAAGAGAGGATGAGCGGGTTCATGCTCTGGCAGGGCGCGTACTCCGAGCTGGTCTTCATCGACGTCTTCTGGCCCGCCTTCCGCAAAATCGACCTCATGAGGGCGATCAGGACCTACCAGCGGAGGACACGGCGGCATGGAAAATGACGGAAAATTGTTATAACGGATGCGGCAGTGGGGGTTGTGTAAAATGAAGATCAGTCTTGGGACCCTCAAGGACAAGGGAGAGGGACTCGTAACCTTCCTGGAGCCGAGAGTAGGGGTGAAGCCGGAGCTTTCCGGGGACTCGGTGGAGATAGACGACGAGAAGGTGAGGAAGGGGGTGAAGCCCCGCCACGTCAAGACGTACATCAAGCGATTCCTATTCATGAACGGTCTAAGGAAGAATTACAGGGTCTTCGTCCAGGGAATGGAGCTGAAGGTCCAAGAGATAGTGGTGGGCGAGAAAGAAGAGGAGGAAGAGAAGAAGCCTCAGCCGGCGAAGGAGGCGGCAGAAGAGAAGGCCCCTGAACCAGAGGAGAAAGAGGCAGAGGCCGAGAAGCCAAAGAAATCCGCTGCGAAGAAACCTCGCTCGAAGAAGAAGGCCGAAGAGAAGGCCTAGACGCGGACGGCCGCGCTCACCCGTTTCACTCTAAGCTTCCGTTTCTCCTTTAGCAGCACCCTAAGGTAGTTCCTCGATTCGCGAAGCGCCTTCAGCGATTCCTTCAGGTTCCCCGCACCGAATTCGGCGGCCCCCTTCCTCAGGCTGGCGAGGGCGAACCGAATGGCCTGCCTTTCGTCATCGACCCGGTAGAACTTGACGTTCACCAGCTTCCCCGGGTTCTCTTCGTCCAGTTCGACCTTGATGAACACGACTGACTTCTCGATGTCGAGGTACGCCCACCAGATCGACGCGAGCTGCTCACTGCTCGGCTCCCCCGAAACCGACTCCGAAAGGGCGGCCATTCTCGACTCTGCGTCCTTCAAGTCCGCCGCGGTCTCGTCCCGCCAATCGAGCACGGGCACGGGTGTCTGTGGGGGGATATATTGGAGTCGTCCAGGAGACCGTTCAGACTTATAACCGGCATATAGATGGCTCGCTTCGTTGCCCAAGAAGGAAGACAACAAGCTGGGAGGCGCCTGCTTCGTGGGGCTCGGCTCGCTCATCGAACTGGGGAGGCTCTCGTGTGCGCTTGAAAGAGCACCGTTCCCGCTCTTCGCGTTCAAGGAGGGAGGGTCCGTTCGAATCGCAGCCCAGGCAGACCTGTTCATGGGCACCCCGATCTTCTACTTCTTCGACGCCGACAAGACCGGTGAGTTCCTGGCGTACAGGAACGCGGGAGACGGAGAAGATGTGCAGCTCGTAGCCTCTGCGAACAACGCGTCGTACCTCTATGCGCCCGTGATCAGGGTAAGCAAGATGCCGTCCCGCCTGACTCCCATGAAGGACTTTCCGGACAAGTTCATGTCGGTGGAGGTCCAGGACCTCGCGAGTCTCGTGAAGGTCGGGACGTACAAGATGCTCTTCGAGGAGCCCCCCCTGCCACTCTTCTCGTTCAAGAACGGAGACGGCTGGATCATCGGGACTTTCGCAAGGATCGACGACTACGAGGAGGCGTCAATCTTCTTCTACGCCAAGACCAAGGAGGAGCCATCGTCAGGGTTCGTCAAGTACGCCCCCGACAAGATAAGCGAGACTGCTTTCGTCAAGAAGACCGACGAGCACGGATTCTATTACATCAAAGTGGTCAAGCTTTCACAGCCGCATCCTCTCGTTCAGTTCTGAAGACTTTTCGTGCCGTCACCAAGGCTGCGGATGAACTTCTCCGCCTCGACGAGGGTCAGCTTCGAGTTCTCGTAGGATGCTCGCTCGACGGCTCTGTGATAGGAGAACCACCCGAACCCCTGGTGCTCGTGAGAGATCTTCACCTGGTCGGCCGGAGTCCTCGCCAAGAAGTAGGCGACCTGCTTGTGGACGTTCTTTCCGTCCCTCCTGTAGTAGTATTCGATGAGTCTCCTGAAGCCTGGGACTATTGCGACGCGGCTGAGCCCTGTCTCCTCCCCGACCTCCCTCCTCACGGTCTCGAGTTCGCTCTCCCCCTTTTCCATGTTCCCTTTCGGGAAGTCCCACCTGCCAGCGTTCAGGAGGAGGAGGTAGCTCCGGCCCCCCGAGGGGGATTGCCTGAAGACCACGGCTCCGGCAGACCGCTCTTCCATGTGGTCTCGGGGTGGTCGAGGCGGTTTTTAGGTTTCTCCACTGGGTGAAGAGAATCGTTTTATAGCGATATTTACGGCCATATAAATCCAGAATGCCAAAGATCAGGGTTGCGATTGCCGGCGTAGGGAACTGTGCCTCCGCCATCGTACAGGGGGTCCGATACCATTCAGCGAACAGGCACGCCGACGGCCTGACGTACTGGAGGGTGGGGAAGTACACGCCCGAGGACATAGAGTTCGTAGCCGCATTCGACGTATCCGCCAGGAAGGTCGGCAAGGACCTTTCGCAGGCCATAGCGCAGCCCCCGAACAACACAATCAAGGTCTGCGATGTGCCGAAGATGGGGGTCGAAGTGAAGAAGGGGCCGCTAATGGACGGGCTGGGAAAGTACCTGAAGGATGTCGTCCCGGTCGCCAACGCAAAGGAGGTGAACGTGGTCGAGGAACTCGAGCGGACGGGAGCAGAGATTCTCATCAACTACCTGCCCGTAGGTAGCACGAAAGCCTCTCACGCGTACGCCGAGGCTGCGATCGAGGCTGGGGTGGGGTTCATCAACGCAATCCCGGTCTTCATCGCGTCAGACGAAGGGTGGGCGACAAGGTTCGTGAAAGCGAAACTTCCCTGCGCGGGGGACGACGTGATGAGCCAGGTCGGGGCGACAGTCTTGCACAAGACGCTTGTGAAGATGGCCATCGACAGAGGGGTGAAGGTCAACGAGACGTACCAGCTGAACATAGGCGGGGACACCGATTTCCTGAACATGCTCGAGGAGGCCAGGCTGAAGGACAAGAGGGAGAGCAAGACCAGCGCAGTGAGGGCGATGTCGCCGTACGAGGTTCCCACTAGGATAGGCCCAAGCGACTACGTCCCGTTCCTAGACAACGACAAGATCTGCTACATCTGGCTGAAAGGGAATTACTTCGGTGGGACCGTGGTCAAGATGGACATCAAGCTTCACGTGGTCGACGCGTACGACAGCGGAGGGGTGATGGTGGACGCGATAAGGGGGATGAAGATCGCCCTGGACAGAGGGGTGTCCGGTCAGCTGACGAGCACGTCTGCCTTCTGCTTTAAGCACCCGCCCATACAGATGCCCTACCCCGAGGCAAAGTCCGCGTTCGAAGGGTTCAGCGCTGGGAAACGGGAACGGTAGGGGGAGCCTTTCTCCTTACGTAGATGGCGGTAGCCAGAACCGCGACCAAGACCAGTATCGTCGGAAGGGTGTACCTGGTCAGCACGTCTTCTCCCACCACGATGTCCTTCGCTGGGATAGTGCCGTTGAGGGTGACCCCGGAGTAGTCGAAGGAAAGTTTCCCTTTGGAGAATAGTATGGTGAGCCCGGAAGACGCCTGACCGGTCATGTTCGCAAAGTAGGACGAATGGGGCCCCAGCTGTCCGACGGATACCACAAGGGTGCCGCCTGAGAAGCTGGCGTTCTGAACATGGCTGAGGGTGATCCCGCTCTGGATGGGGAGAGAGAACCCCACGTTGGACACTGTGACATTGGATGGGTTGTTGAGAGTCACTTCAATAGCAAACGGTCTCCCCTCGACAGGGACTGTCGGGGACGACTGGATGACGACGTTCACCGGCTGGTAGACGCCGACCCTGGGGCCGCCAAAGCCAAGAGAATACAGGGTCCCTCCGAAGAAAATCCTCGCAGTGGCAGGGGAGGAAGCCAGCCCCCCGTAGACCGACCCAGCAACTGCAGAATAGGAGAAGGTGACGTTTCCTCCAGGCGCCACAGTCTGCGAGAACTTTATCGGAACCCCGGAAGGTCCGAGGACGTCGAAGCTGTCTACGGACGACTGCACAGTCGCGTTGTAGACGTCAAACGGCCCAGAGTTCACAGCGTTCACTGTCACCGTTGTGCTCATCCCTGGGAAGAGCTGCGAAGGGCTGAACTGCTTCGTCACTACGAAGCCAGACGGCGCAGCGACTGCGTTCGACTTGGCCGAGATGTTGAAACCCGAGGTCATACCGCTGAACGAGAGTGGGCTGAAGAAGTAGTTCGCAGGGGAGGTGAGGTCGAACTCGACGGACGACACCTTCGTGGCCTTTGAAGCCAGGTTCGGGTACGATATGCTAAGGCGACCAGAGCCGCACGACAGGCCGGACCCTTTCACAGTACCGCAGGAGAGGCCTTCGGGGAGAGTCCCGCTCGCAGCGAAGGAGGTGACATTCGCGGTCCCCTGGTTGGAGACGCTGAAAGACAGAGTCAGGTTGGTCTTCCCCCCTGTACTCAGGGAGGAGAAGTAAGCGCTGGCGGTAATGATCGGTAGTCCGAGTTCCATCGACGAATGCGAGAAGAGTGCTGAGACGCTGTTGGTGGCAACGCTCACGGATTGCCCCTCTGGGGTCGAGTACGAAACCGTGTAGACCTCCGAGGGGTTTGTCGCAAGTAGGGAGCTCGCGCCCGCCGAGACCGTGATGGAGTCTGAGCCGCCGTCTGCCGAGAGACCACCCACCGGTTGTCCTGCTATCACCACAGAAGATGCGGCCCTTGTCCCGACGTTCTTTGCCACGATGCGGAATTGCTGGTCGGTTCCCACAGGGCTCCCCGTGGCGTTCAATGGAATCGCGTATGCGTACACCGCAGGCTCGTCAGTCCCGATGTAGAGAAGAGCAGGGTTCAAGGCCGCGCTGCCCTTGAAGGACGACGCACCGACTTGGTAAGAGAATGTCACCGTCGAGCTAGTGATGTTCAGTCGTTGGGTCACGGTGCCGTTGTACTCCAGGACATAGGTCGGCGTGGAGGTCTTCCCGGGTTGGAGGCTGGGCAGCACGATCGTCGAGTTGCCGTTCACCAGCTTGAAGAAGCTGTACGCCTTCCACCAGTCGTCGGTCACGCGGACGTTCGACAGGGACGTGGAAGCCGACGGGTTGGTCAGCGATATTGTGACCGACACGTCCTGACCCGGCTTTAGCACCCCGGTGTCGATGAACCGCTGGGCCTGGAGCTGCGCGGGGTGCTCCACGACCGTGACGTTGAGGACCCTTACCTTTTCACCCGGGGTCAGGACGAGACTGTAGGACCCTGAGCCCGCTGAATTGCTCGCCGCGGCCGCCTTGTCGGTCGAATTGATAATCCCGTCCAGGAAGCGAAAATCGATGGCGGAGGAGCTGCTCCTGCTTGACGCGTTCATGTACCCGAAGGTCCCCCCGGAGTACTTCAGGAAGTTTGGTCTGGAGGATGAGTCGAGGGCACCCGCCGATATTGAACCGAGGACCAAGGTGTGCGTGAACCCCGACGTTCCCCTCTGACCTGCTAACGTGATTATCGGGGACGCGAGCGCAGCGAATGTCGTCGCGCCGACCACGGAGGCGAATCCGCCCATGCCTGTCGGAACGAGCCTGAGAAGCGTCGAGGGCGCGATGTCGCTCAGAGAGAACGGGCTGAAGAAGGTGAACGACCCGGTGCCGTTCGAGAGCGAGACCAGAGTGGTCAGTAGGTACGAGTTGAAGTCGGCCGCGGCAGCCGAAGCGTCCGAGAACGAACCTGCCCCCACAGTGAGGAAGACCCCTTGAGACGGGACGAAGGGAACCGGAATCAGGTTGTACCCGTTCGGGCCGAAGACCTGGAAGTCCTGCGACCACCCGGTCGTCTTCAGTGCCGTCAGGTTGTACCAGCTGACCCCTTGAATGCCTTCGACCGCGCTCAGCTGGGCGACCGAGGCGTTGATTCCGCTGAAGCCCACGTACCACAGGGCGCTGGAGCCGGCCACGTACCCGGTGAACCTCTCGGTGTAGGGCACTGCCGCGTTGACCTGCATCGCCGGTATGGCAGCCAGGACCATCATGGCTACCAACAGTAGGGTCAACGGCCAGGAATGCTTCAAGCGAGACTCCGCAGCCCGACGATTTTACCCTATTAAACCCTGACGGACGCTGCTACCTCTTTCTGGTCGTCTCTTCTGCTGGGTCGTCGATCCCCCGGTCGTTGAGGACAAAGACCGCGTCCCGCTCGGGGTGGTAGGGACTGTCGACCATCCTCGCTATCCTGTTCTTGGCAGCCTTCCTGAGGTAGATCCTGTAGGTGCTCGTGTGGGCGACGACGTTCCCCCCAGTCGGCCGCGTCGGGTCCCCGAAGAAGCTGTCCGGGGCCGCCTGGACCTGGTTGGTGACCACTACCGCCACGTTGTAGACCTCGGCGGTCCTCAGGAGCAGGTGCATGAACCTGTTCAGCCGCTGCTGCCTCTCGGCGAGAGTCCCCCTGCCGACGAACTCCGCCCTGTAGTGGGCGACCGCGCTGTCAAGAATCACCAGCCTGAGCTTGTTCGGCTCTATTATCCTGCCAAGGTCCTTCACAATCAGTTCCTGATGGGCGCTGTTGTATGCACGCGCGACTGTGATCCGCTTCAGGATCTCGTTCGAGTCGAGCCCCCTGGACTCTGCTATCTCGGCTATCCTCTCCGGCCTGAATGTCCCCTCTGTGTCTATGTAGACAGCGCCAGCCCCGAGCCCTCCCTCTTCCTTCGGCATCTGGGCCATGACGCACAGAGTGTGACAGATCTGGGAATTGTGCATCAAAGTGGGGAGGTTCCCCCCGACGAAGACGTGCCCCTCCGGAACTGAAAAGTCGTAGACGTAGTCGCTGAACTCAGACCTAGTCAGACTACTGACCGAGTCCCAATTGAACTTCTGCGCTTCGCCTATCGTCGCTTCCGCCTGCTCGATTATCTCCAGCCGCCGCGAGGCCTCGGAGCGGAGGGCGCGAAGGACTATGTCTTCCGTCCCCTTTGGCACTCCGCGATGATAGTAGTTATTTACACCGCTCTTCGTAATGCCCAGCCTCCCTGCCACACTATTCAGAGGGAAGCCAAGCGAAAGGGCGAGCTCCCTGAAACCCCTTTTGCTTTCGATTGAATTGCGGTCGATATCGTCAATGTTATGCCGGAGGACTTGGGCCCTCTCGTTCAGCAGTTTGCCAACCCTCTGAAGTACATCGTCAGAGAGTCCTTTCTTGCTGTAAGCGGTCCTTGTCAGGAGCTCGTACAGTGTGCCCGACTTCGCAAGAAGGCCCTCGCGCTTGTTGTGCCATCTGTTGCTGCTAATCGCGTCTCTGAAGACCTTCTTCAGATAACCCCCCAGCGGCGTTCCATACCTGCTGTTCCTGGTCTTCACTGGTTCAAAGGATTTCGTCAGCAAAGGAATGCGTAACAACTTCTCTCTGTCGAAGCCCGCTACGCTGAGCTTGTAGTGCTCACCAGTTTCGATGAGTTTGACAGCGAAGGAAGAAGAGATCCCGACCGTGGACAACAGGTAACTTACCTCTTCGATGAGGCGCTTGCTGTTGGAGGAAACGGTCGCTGTTCTAGATACCTCGGCGTCTCCTTCGAAGTAACCTGCTAGAAACGAGCCGATGACCCGCAGGTTACCGTTAAGAACAGAACTTGGAACGAATTTTGTGTAGGAATTTGAGGAGGCGAGTTCCCCCAGGAGTCTCCTCACTGGAGACCGCAAAAGCACCAGATAGTTCCCATCTTTCCTCTTGACCCGGGGGGAAAAACCGAATTTCCTCTGCGCATACGAGCAGACCCAGTCTACCAGTTTCTTGCTCGAATTTGTGATTGAGAGAGGGTTCGGGGTTCCCTCTGCCACGAAGAGACCTAGGAAAAATGCGTCGTCTTCATCAATCGGTGAGGTTCCGGCAGTCGGGATCGACTTCGGTACCGCGATGCTGTCGCCTACCCCGAGCGCAGCGGCGTTAATCCATTCGAGTCCATTGTCCCGAATCACAAAGAACTTGTGAGCTGCTGCGGCGTCAATCCTCCTTCCACGCTCGGTTTCGACTTTGATGATTTCCCTCGCCTTTTCACGATACAGGTAGTCCGCAGATGCCGGCTTTCCGTCATACCCGACGACCTTCACTGTCGAAAGCGGGACGATGAAGCCTCCTTCGAAGGGTTGTTCCCCGTTCAGCTTCCTGTACTTCTCGTATGTTTCTCCAATCGTCTCCAGATGAAGCTTTGTATCGTTGGTGTAAACTACCTTTGTCGTCCCGGCTACGCACTTCCCGGAGCCGAATTCCCCGTAAAATTCCGTCATTGCCCACGTCTCTATCCCTCCTCCGAGCAAATCGTCGAGGTTCTTCGAGCCTGTGGATATCCTATCGATCGCCTTCCGCTTCACCAGCAGGTCTGCCGCGTTGATGAAGTCAGGCTCGAGCCGATGCAATTCGACGAGCTTCTTTCTGGCCTTGTTGTTCAGTTCTACTGCCTTCGATACGTCTATGTCGACCGCGTCTGCGATGTCCATCGGGCCAGCCACGGCGAGGTCGAGGATGCTGTAGATGCCTGCGTCGTGCAGCTTCTGCTTGGTCGCGGGTCCAACGCCCGGCAGGGTGTCAAGTTCTAGCTCCTCGCTTGGTTCCGACAACAAGCCGGCGGACCCCCCTCCGGTAATTAAGGATGCCTTAGGGGGAGATTCGTGAAACTGTTCTTGGAAAGAGGCTTGCCGACCTTATGTGTTTGAGACCAGCTATCCATCTGGTCGTACGCTCGACCCCTATCCCGAATCCGGAGTGAGGTGGCATCCCGAACCTTCTTAGCTCCAGGTACCAAGAGAACGCTTCAGTCGGCAGGTCCTGGCTTGCGATCCTATCCAGCAGCTGCTTATGGTCGTGGATCCTCTGACCGCTGGTGGCCAACTCCCCGAACCCTTCGGGAGCCATCAGGTCGGCAGACTTCGTCACCTTGGGCCTGTCGTCGTAGGTCATGTGATAGAAGGCTCTCGCAGAGAGGGGGTAGTCCGTGATGAAGAAGGGAGAATCTTGGCTCTTGCTTATGATTCTCTCTGCCTCAGCTGTGATGTCTTCCCCCCATTCGAATGGGGAGCCCCCCCGCTCAGCCGTCTCCCTGGCCTCGTCGTAGGTGACCCTTGGCAGGGGCAGTGAGACCTCCTTCAGGGTCCGGCCCAGGGTCTTCAGGTCGTCCTGCCGGTTCTCGAGGACTCTTCCCACCATGGCGGAGAGGAGACCCTCCAACAGGGCGAGGTTGGCCGACTGGTCGGCGAACGCATGCTCCGCCTCAATCATCCAGAACTCGGTCAGATGCTTGTTCGTCTTGGACTTCTCGGCGCGGAAGGCGGGCTGGAATATCCAGACCTTCTGCAGGGCCGGAAGCGCCGCTTCCTCGTAGAACTGCGCGCTCTGGCTCAGATACGCTTTCTTGCCAAAGTAGTCCACTGGGAAGAGGGTCGAGCCCCCCTCTACCGCGGCCTGCACGAAGGTAGGCCCGCTGATCAAGCTGAACCCCTTCGCCCTGAAGTAGTCGAATGCAGCACCAATCACCTCCGTCCGGATCCTCATCGTCGCTATCGCCTTCGGCCCCCTTATGCTGAGGTGCCGCTTGTCGAAGAGGTAGGAGGCTGACTTCACTGCGGTCTTGGTTATCGGCCAGCTTTCTGCTCCGGCCACTACCTCGAACTCTCTCGCTGCCACCTCCCTCCCCCCAGTTGCGCGTCTGTCCTCTCTGACCTCCCCTCGCACGATTACAGCGGCTTCCTTGGTCGCGGCCTTGGCAGCTTCAAACTCGGGCTCGGGGAGGGCGCCCCGTTTCGCAGACACCTGGACGTACCCGGAGCCGTCTCTCACGACGGCAAACACGATTCCGCCCACTGTGTGCTTTCTCGACACCCAGCCCCTCACTTCGACCCGCTGGCCGGATGACCCGGCTAGTATCTCGGATGCGCTGCAGACCTTGAAAGGCGCTTCCTTCACGCTGTGGACCTCCTCTGGTTCGTAATAAAAAGCATGGCACGGACCGTCTCGAAGGGTTAAAGGAGCGCGTCGGTTCGAGGTTGACGGATTGGGGACCGCAGCGATCGTCCGCTGGACGGGAAGGGGTGCGATTGACGACCTCGGAGCTTCCCTGAAAGGAGTCCTCCGCGTCGAGGAGATGAAGGCAGACGTCAGGCGGGCCGGAGGCTCATTCATCATTGAGGGGGCTGACCCAGTCGGTGCTGCTGCGCTCTTCCGGCACATGCCGGGGGTCAGCTGGGCTGCGGTGGGGCGAACATCAGATTCGGTCAGGGGATTAGGAAAGGCTGCGTTCTTGCTCGCTCCGGCCTACCTGAAGCGGGGCGAGACCTTCAGCGTGATTGCCGAAGCATCCGTAGAGGGCGTGACCTCTTCCGATGTCTCAGGGGCGGTCACTTCTTCAATCCTCGAGGCAGTGAAAGGCGCCAGAGTCGCCGAAGAAAGGGCCAAAGTCAAGTTCAGAGTTGCGTACGAAGGGGGGCGGAGCGCGGTAGGGGTGGAGCTATGGGAGGGCCCTGGCGGAATCGCAGTCGGCTCCGAGATTGTTCAGTGCTTGGTTTCGGGGGGGATGCACTCGTCGGTCGTTGCCTGGTACGCCCTCCTCTCGGGCTGCAAGGTAAAGCTGATTCATGCGAAGGTGGATGAATCGAGCCTCAGGGAGGTCGCCAAGCTTTACTCCGAGCTCTCCAACAGGGTCGACCCGTCGGGACTCTCGCTCGAGGTCCTTGAGGGACGGAGCCCAGCAGGGGTCCTCAAGCAATCCCTTAGAAGGTCGACAGGCCCTGTCTACGGTGGGTTCCACACAGGTTGCAGCCGGATTCCCAGGGGTCTCGTCGACAAGGTGGATGCCCCCCTATTCCTCCTCACCGAAGAGGGGTTCACTCGCGCCTTCTCGGGACTGTCACTGAAGGGCCAGGACGCAAAGGAGGGATGGAGGGAGGTCGGAGTGGGAGGGATGACTTCGAGGTCATTCGGCGGGCAGCGGGGGGACATGCACGCGGTCTTGGACGGCCTCACATAGCGGCAGCTGAAACCGTCCTCACGACCTCCTCCGCGGCTTTGAAACTCTGCGCATACCTCCCCAGGGCAGCCGCGCGTTTTCCGGGGCCATTCCCTAGTAGGGCCTCGATAGCATCTAGAGCGCGGTCGGGGCTGAGGTCGTCTTGATCGATGCGGGCCGCCACGCCCAAGCGCTCCGCCTTCCGGGCGTTGCCGACCTGCTCGGGCTGCCTGGGGATGGGGACGAGCAGTGAGGGCTTCGACGACGTGATCGCCTGACTGATGGTCCCGTGCCCTGCCCGAGAGACGACTACGTCGCAAGAGTCGAAGTACAGCTCGGGTATGGTGCACCATTCGTACCTCCAGCCTCCGGGGATCGGCAGCGGGGAGTTGTTTCCCGTCGGGCTCCCCTCAGTGATTATGAAGACGAACCGGTCTGAGAGAGCCTCAGCGACGCGCAGAGCCTTCCTCAGGAAGGGGACTCGGGTTCCCGGCGGTCCGGATACCTGCCAGAATATCTTGGGCTTGCGGTCCGCTGTGAACTCCTTGGTCGCGGGGTCGGGGCTCCCGCGGCCGGACTTCGTCAGGAACCCGATGTACCTGGTCTTGCTCACGTTGCTCCCCCACAGGTTCATCTCGCTGATCGTGTACGGGGGCGGGAGGTCTGGAAGAAGGACTTCGTCGCTGAGCTCCCAGAGCTTCCCTATCCCCGCTGAGATTCCCACTGACAGGAGGCGTGAGGGGGCCCCGGTCTGACCATGAGAACTCGTGAGGCTCAATTGGTTGAGGACAGTGAAGACGGGGAGTCGGAGCGACTTCCCTGCAATCGCAGTCGAGAGGGCTGAGTCGCTCAGGACGACCTGGGGCCTGAACCTCTTGATGTTGGCGAGTTCGAGGTATCCCTGGTGGTAGGCTCGGGCGAGTATTGAGGGAGAAGCAATCATCGTCTTCCTCAGCGAGAAGGCTCCATCTTCCGAGTAACGGACGTCGGCGAGCGGGAGGTTATTGCACCTGTACCCGCGCTCCCGTATGAGCGCGGTAACCTCCCCGGAGCTGGAGAACTCGACGTCGGCCCCGCTTTGGGACAGCAGGGCGGCGATCTCGAGCATCCTCGCAGCGTGTCCGAGTCCTGACCCGAAGCATCCGACGTAGACCCTGAGCATTTGTGGACACTCAGGACTCGGCTCGGACTACTTCCCCGCGCGGCTCCTTCTCTGCGAAGATCTCAGCCTGGAAGACCTGGAGGGTGGTCTCCTTGTCGAGCCACGCGTCGGGGGTGAGCCCCGCCTTCATGCAGGCCTGCGAGAGGAACTCCGTCTCGTCCAGTCCGAACTCTGTCGCGACCTGTGGCAACAGGAGCCCGCTCGCCTCCGAGCGAGAAACGATGAGCCCGTCCCTGCCGATCCGGACCATCCGAGGGACGTCCTGCCTTCGCTGAGCCTCGAGGGGGGTCGGGGGGGTGAGGACGCTCACTTCGACAACTATCGTGTCCAGCTCTCTTGGAATGACTGGAGGGAACCTCGGGTCCTCGGAGGCCGCGGCTACGGTCGCCTCCTGTATGGCCTCGCCGAGTTTCTTCACCGGATAGGGGAACCCGATGCAGCCTCTGAGCCTTTCGGGAGCAGGCCCTACCACGTTGAGCGTAACGAAGACCCCCCGTTCCTTCGAAAGGAAGCCCGTCGACCAAGATCGTACGGTTAGGTGACCTCCTTTCACGTGGTGCTCGAGGGTCTCCCGGGCCAGCTTGACGGCCGCCTTCCCTTCCTCCACTGACAACGACATCCCCTGATCGCCTGAATCCTCTACGCCTTGGTGCGGAACGCCCTTTCGAGCCTCCTTAACTTTTTCCAGTGGCTCCCCCTCCAGTACATCTTCCCGCACTTCGTGCATCGAAAGAATAGGCGGTGCCTCCTGGCCACCGACGCCGGTAGCGATGCCGCCGCTTCGCCTCGTGGGACCCTTGTCAGGCCCCCTCCGCAGAGAGAGCAGAGAGAGTCTCCGCGCACGAGTGTGATTGCAGAGGCAGACGCAGATTTCACTAGCGATGACAGCCGGGCTCTGTCGGTCCGGCCGGTTATCAGCAGGGCTGGCAGAGCAGAGGAATGTGCGGCTGCCGCGAGGGCCCTGTCCGACGTGAGTATGACCCGCCCCTCGGAGCGCGCGAGCTCCAGCAGCCCCCTGTCACCCCCCTCCCTGTAGTAGGCTGCGTCGAACCCGAACGCCCTGAGCTTCCTGGCGAGTGAGCCGAGCATGGCGTCGACCGCGAACTTCGACCGAGTCTTCCTCTTTGCCTGGAATTGTAGACGTGAGCGTCTGGTCACTTTCAGCAAGGACTCCCTGGCAAAGGTCGCAAGCTAAGTCTTCTCTTTTTACGCCAACGGGTGGGATGGAGGTCGTAACTTTGAAGGCTGCCGTTCATTGTACCAAGAATGATTGACGAATAGTCTCGATGCGATAATACTATCAGGAATTGAAATAGCAACGATGAGTACAGAGAATCCTGCTGCATCTACCAATACCTGCTTACTTTGTGGGCTACCAAGTGATACACTTTGCTGCAGTTACTGCACCCTAGGCCCCAAGCCCTCCAGGCCAACCCAAGCTTTCGAGTGGCCTCCTTCGACTCGAGACCTTGAGGAATTGTACCACGCGAACACAATGAGTGTGCACGCTATCGCCAGACTGTACGAGAAACCCTACACTTCGATGCTCCGCCGCATGCACAAGCATGGGATAATTCTGAGGGAACGTGAGAAAGCTGCTAGAATGGTCGTCCGGCGCTATCCCACTAGGCCTTGGTCATCCGGGCTGGAAGAGAAGGCCTATGTTTTTGGACTAGGCATGGGAGACCTTAACGTAGAGAAGAAACACAAGTCCATCGTTGCTTCGACTTCGACGAGCGTGCTGCCAATGGTTGAACTTGTAGCCGATACATTCATGAGATATGCGAGGCCTTCCTTGAGACCTACGGTCTACGAAGTCAAGGGAAAGATGATCGGTGGGTGGCGGATTAGGTTCGTTCTTGACGAATCATTTGGATTCCTTCTGGGCAAGTACAATCGCAGAATCCCGAGGTGGATTGTTGGTTCATCTGCCGCCACTGCGACATTCTTGGCAGGTCTGTTTGACGCTGAAGGTCATGTAGGAATCTACACGTCCCAAGGGGGTCAAGGTGGCCCTGTGATTCAGCTGACATTTACAAATGCCGGGCGTTGGCTAGTTGGTTGGGTTTACCGCGCGTTGAAATCGAATGGCTTCCCCGTGAGCATCAGGTCATGTGAAGCTCCAGGAAGTGCGTGGTACATCGTTACGGTCCAACGGCTCGAATATGTGCAGAAGCTACTGAAAATGATGCCGTTCCGACATCCAAAGAAGAAGGCCGTCGCTCGACTCTTACTGCCGATGAAACCCGACATGGGGGTGCAATCGAAGAGAGAATTCGCTGTCAAGTTCAAGCGGCTCAAGGAAGAGATGAAACGGGACGACAGGGCAGAAGGAGAAACAAGCGTCCGCGCGATCCGCAAAGATTATGGCGTGAGCCGCACTTCCGGGTCTCCCCCCAGTGTTGCGAAATGAGCAAGCTTCGATTGGAGGTTCTTTCAGCACAAACCGACGGGATTGGGGTGACTGCGGGGGGCTAACCTTCTTTAACGGCAGCCTTCGGCGAGAAGGGCGTTTGGCTACCAGGGTTGATTTGCTTCGGGCCTCCCCAACGGAAGAGCTGCTCCAAGAAAGCGAATTCGTTGAATTGATGGACCGGGAAGGCCATCCAAAGGTGTACGTGGGTTTCGAGATAAGCGGTCAGGTTCACTTGGGAACTGGAATCATCAGCATGGCCAAAGTACGCGATTTTCTCAAGGCAGGTTTCGACAGTACAATCTTCCTCGCAGACTGGCACAGCTGGCTTAACGGCAAGTTGGGTGGTGACCTGAAGACGATTAGGGAAGTCGCTGGAGGCTACTTCAAAGAGGCGCTGAGAATTGGCCTATCCTGCGTCGGAGCGGATTCCGCGTCAGTCCGCTTCGTCATGGGAAGCGAGGTTTACGACCAAGGGTACTGGGCAACTTTGTTGAACGTTAGCAAGGCACTCACGGTCAAGCGTGTCCAGCGAATGATCACAATCATGGGCAGAAAAGAGGGCGAGGCAGTGAATTTCGCTCAACTCGTCTATCCTCCCATGCAAATCGCGGACATATTTCACCTTGGTGTCGATGTCGCCCATGGTGGTATGGACCAGAGAAAGGCGCATGTCGGAGCACGTGAAGTTGCTGAGAAGATTGGAAGGCCCAAGCCCCTTGCACTGCACCACCATCTTCTCCTCGGCCTGAAGGGTCCCTCGGCATTCCCTACTACTCCGAACATGGACTCCGACGAACTGAAGTCAGAACTCAAGATGAGCAAGAGCAAGCCTGGCTCTGCCATATTCATTCACGACTCCCCTGAAGAGATAAGGTCCAAGCTATTACACGCTTACTGCCCGGAAAAGACACTCGCGTTCAATCCGGTAATCGACCTGGCCGAGTTCGTGGTCATGCCGTTGCGTAAGAGGATGAGAATCGAGAGGAGCGAGAAACACGGTGGTGACATTGAAATATCGAGTGCTATCGAACTCAAGTCGCAATACTCCAATGGGAAGATTCACCCTCTAGACCTCAAACCAGCCGTGGCGAATGAGCTCGTGGAGGTCCTCAGACCTGCAAGAAGCTATTTCGGGTCCCACGAAGAACTGCTTTCGATTTTTGCCAAATCATCTCTCGATTGAGTTATTTTCGGGTGACGAGCGTAGTCGTTGACTTCCTCAGTAGGTCAAGTGCTCGAGCCTTGTCTCTACGTCCAAATCTGCCTCCTGCTACTCTGCCTACCTGTTAAAACCGTTCACGTGGGCCGTCTGCCAATGAGTATGCCGCTACGACGAGCCCGAATATCACAGTCGCTATAGCCTGATGGATGGCGACCAGGGTGGCCTCCTCCTCCTGGGCGATTACGACTCCCCCCAGCAGTACTTCACCGATGAGGAGGACCACGGCGAAGACGAGGACCATCCTTGTTGACTTCGACGCTGTTCTGCTTCTCCAGAACAACGCCGTCGTAATGACAAGGAACAAGCCGGACAGGGCGGCGAGGAGCCTGTGCGCGTACTCTGCGACCGGGGCCAGCAATAACGGAGGGAAGAGCCCTCCGAGGCACCCGGGCCAATCAGAAGGTATGCTCGAGCCACAGGCGTCCCCGAAACCTGCTGCCGCCACGTATGCCCCCACCACGATCAGTGCGAACAGGGACACCATCGTCGTCACCAGGAACGCGATCTTCCCTTCCAACCGTCTGCGCCTGACGGGGGTGCTGTCTTAAGGAGTGCGCAGGCTACTTCGTCAGCGATTGGAGCTTCTGCTTGAATACGGCAGCTGGCACGGCCCCGATAACAATGTCTTCGATCTTTCCCTTCGAGAAGAACATCACTGTGGGTATGCTCATGATCCCGAACTGGGTCGCGAGCTCCTGGTTGTCGTCAGTGTTTATCTTCACGAACTTCGCCTTCCCAGCGTATTCCTTCGAGAGCTGTTCGATGACGGGAGCGATTATCCTGCAGGGTCCGCACCAGTCCGCGTAGAAGTCTACCACGACAGGGAGGCTAGAGCGAACGACCTCGTCCTGGAATCTGCTTCCTTCAATGTGAAGGACTGTTTCACTCACACTTGTTCACCTGAGGGTCCGCCGCGAATCCTTGCTTATAGATTTGACTGGGGCGGAAGGTTCTATGGGACCGGGGACTGGAGGTCCGCTGCCTGTTTCATTTCAGGCATCTGGCCCGTTTTCAGCACCCCTGAGACTGGATTGTAGGTCACGAGGGTCGCGCGACCGATGGACTCTGCGACAAGCTCTTCGAAGTGGAATATTTCCGAGTATCTCGAGATGACCTCTTCCTTGGCCCTGGTCCTGGGGTGACGGGTGATTATCGCGCAGCAGTCCTTGTAGTCCTCGATGGAAAGGTCATACGTCCCTATCTGCCTCGCGAGACTGATCACCTCTTCTTTGTCGTAGGCGAGCAGAGGCCTTAGGACCGGGAGTGAAGACCCCCTGTCGAAGACCCCCATGTTCCACACAGTCTGTGAGGCAGCCTGGGAGAGGCTGTCCCCAGTCGAAATCGCCGGGGTGCCGAACCTCGGAGCGAGGGTCTCAGCAGTCATCCGCATGAACCTCCGAAAGAGCGAAGGCTCGAGGTCGCCCGGGATCCCTGCAGTGGCAAGCTGATAGTCCGCGAATGGGACCAGAATCAGAGTGCTCTTGCCCGAGTACGCCGAGAGCACTTCGACCAGCTTCGTGATCTTGCTGTGAAGGGCGTAGTCGGGGGTGGGGGCGAGATAGAAGTGGACGTATACGGGTCTGCACCCTCTCTTCATCAGGAGCCAGGCCGCGACCGGGGAGTCGATCCCCCCTGAGAAGAGATGCATTACCC
>CAYYYU010000018.1:0-13210 GCA_964476175.1 uncultured Nitrosopumilales archaeon | reverse complement strand
GGCGGGCATCCCCGAGGACGACCCCCGGAACCCGGCGGTGATCGCGGACAACGTGGGTGACAATGTGGGCGATTGTGCCGGCATGGGGGCAGACGTCTACGAATCCTATGTCGTAACCGCCATCGCAGCGCTGATTCTGGGCGCCCTGATCTGGATCAACCGCAGTTCTCTTGGGCTCTCGGCCAACCTGCTGTCTCTGATCGGGCAGAACCAGCTGCTAGTCTACCCACTGATGCTGGGTGCTGCGGGCATCGTGGGGGCGATCGTGGGAAGCTTCTACATCAGGTCGTCGATAAAATCGAACCCTCTAGGGGCTCTGAACGTCGCTCTCGTTATTGCAGCGGCTGTCACCATCGTCCTGGACTATTTCCTTGGTCAGGCCCTGTTCGGTTCTGCCGCTCTCGGTTACTACCTCCTCGCCAGCGCGATCGTAGGGGTAATAGTGGTCGTCGCTATCGAGAACGTAGCGAATTACTTCACTTCCTACAACTACGACCCCGTCAAACGGATCGCCGAGGCCAGCAAGACCGGCGCTGCCACCAACTTCCTTGCGGGGTACGCCACCGGTCTCCGCAGCACCGCTCCGTCTGCGGTGGTTCTCGTACTTGCGATCATCTCCTCCTACTACCTCGGCTATGTGGGGTCGGGCAACAACTCCTTGATGGGAGTGTACAGCACTGCAATCGCGACAATGTCGATGCTTTCGCTGACAGGAATCATCATGTCAATCGATTCCTTCGGTCCGATCACAGACAACGCGAACGGAATCGTGGAGATGGCGGGCCTCGACGAATCTGTAAGAAAGGTCACCGACGAGCTCGACGCTGTCGGCAACACGACGAAGGCCACGACGAAGGCGTTCGCGGTGATGTCGGCTGCCCTAGCCGCAGTCTCGATTTTCATGGCCTTCCAGTCAGAGGTGAACCGCCAGATATCGCTCAACGGACTCTTCGCGAAGTACGGCCTTGCAGTCGGCTCCTCCATCTCGTTCGCCCTAAGCGACCCGCGGGTGATAATCGGGTTGTTCATCGGGAGCCTCCTCCCATTCTTCTTCTCGAGTTTCCTCATTGGTGCAGTGCAGAGGGCCGCGTTCAAGATGGTCCTGGAGGTCAGACGTCAGTTCAAGGAGATACCGGGGATAATGGAAGGGACTGCGAAGCCTGACTACGCGAAGTGCGTCGACATAAGCACCAGCGCGGCGATTCGAGAACTTGTCGCCCCCGCCACTCTCGCGGTCGCGACCCCTCTGGCCGTTGGCTTCATACTTGGTCCAATCGCCCTGGGAGGCCTCTTGATCGGGAGCGTGGTGTCAGGCGTGTTCATGGCTTTCCTGATGACCAACGGCGGGGCCGCCTGGGACAACGCCAAGAAGTACATCGAGACAGGCCAGCTGGGGGGCAAGAATTCACCCGCCCATCAGGCTGCGGTGATGGGCGACACGGTCGGCGACCCGTTCAAGGATACAGCAGGCCCGGCGATCAACTCCCTGATCAAGGTCCTGAATACAATATCGATTGTGTTCGTCTCCGCAGTCGTCCTCTTCGCACTCTTCGTGTAGTGGCTTAAATCCGAACCATCACTATTGATTCGTGGTTTCGCGCAGGCGAACTACGAGTCGTGTGACGAGACCCCTCCAGGAGAGGATTCAATTGTACGAGAAGGCTATGGAACTCTCCCGGCAGGGGATGAGAAGAGGAGAGATAGTGCGTGGGATGCGAAAGCGGTTCGGGGCAAGTCTGAACTTAGCGACGGTCGTAAACTGGACTGAGAATGGCGTCAGCCCCTACGGCAGAGTCCACCGCTTCGAATGTGTCCCGACGCCGGAACTCGCCTACGTCCTAGGTGTAAAACTGGGCGACGCGACTCAAAGCAAAGGCACCTGGCAGCACAACTACATGATCAAGCTACTTGTCACTGACAAGGAGTTTGCAGACGAGTTCTCCCGGTGCGCATCCTTGGTCTTAGGGTGCAATCCTTTCAAGGTCTGGTGGTACGCAAAGCGGAGAGCCTGGTGCACCACGGTGGGCAGCATAATGCTCTACAAGTTCCTAGAAGGCGGCCTGTCAGAGTTCAAGGCGATTGCGGAGCACTCTACAGAATGTGCCGGCTCGTTTCTCCGCGGGTTCTTCGATGCTGAAGGTTCAATCAGCGAGCGTTCCCTCACAGTATCCAACAGTGGGCGGGACCTGTTGTTGTACGTCAAGAAGCTCCTCACGATGCTTGGCATTTCGGCAACGGGACCTCATCTGGACCAGAAGAAGGGACGAACTGTGATTATCAAAGGGAAACCATATCATTCGAACAAGAATCTATATCATCTCTACATACGCGCAAGTTCCCTCTTGACGTTTCAGCAGAAGGTGAATTTCTCAATCCCAAGAAAGCGAGACAGGCTGTCTATTGCACTCCCAATCGAATCTGCGCTGGTTTCTGGGAGGACGCTCGTCAAATGAACTTACGTCAGATGACAGCACAAGGCCAAGATGGGCCGAAGGCCGAAGAGAGGGTCAAGGTGGGTGAGGGATTCGGACCCTCGTGAATGCGCTCACTGACGGGTTGCCTCTGCAGGCGCACGCGTAACCGCTCCGCCAACCCACCGCGAGTCTGGCTGGCCAGCGAGAGCTAATTATGCGTTGAACCCACTGCACTCGCCGGTCCGCGGAACCTTACCTGTTAGGGAGAACAGTGTACCCATTCGAGGGACGACCGCGGGTGGCTAGGACTTCATGTATCAGTCAAACTTATATCCAGACCTCAAAGAATCGGCGCGTCCGACCTAATGCTTACGGGTTCACTGACGTCTCTTCCACCCACTACGGCAACGTATGACTTCCTGTTCAACTGGTACCTGTTCTTCGGAGTCGGCGCAGCAGTCATCGTGATCTCGCTGCTCGCCTTCTTCATGATACGATATCGGTGGAGGGGGGAGAACACCCCGGCCCCCAACCACAAGACCGAGGGGTGGAAGATCGTCCTGGTGACCGTGCTGATCAGCATCATGGTCCTATCCGCAGCCGAGTACCAGACTTTCGCCAGCTTCGGGAATATCGAGATTCCCAACGACCCCAACGCAGTCCACATCAACGTCCTCGCCTACCAGTGGGGATGGAACTTCACCTATCCCAACGGTAGGTTCGCCCTGAACAATCTCACGGTCCCCGAAGGAAGGACCGTAATTCTCAACATCACCAGCAAAGACGTCTTTCACTCATTCGGCATCCCGTTCCTGGCCGAGAAGGAGGACGCACTCCCCGGGAAGGTCAACCAGATGTGGTTCGAGATTCCGGCTGGAACTCAGGTCCCGGTCGACGCGATCAGGTGCTACGAGCTCTGCGGGGTGGGGCACGCCTTCATGATCGCCAACCTGACCCTCGTGAGCCAGGCGTCATGGAACGCGTGGATGGCGAAGGGGTCATCCGGGGCTGCGGGAGGCGGGTAGGATGCAGCAGTGGCTGCGACGCTGGCTCTTCACGACCAACCACAAGGACATAGGCCTGCTTTACTTCTTCACTTCGCTCTACTTCGGGTTCGTCGGGGGGATACTCGCCCTCCTCATCCGAACCCAGCTCTCGGTCCCCAACAACACCCTCCTTTCCGCGATCTACTACAACCAGGCCGTGACTATGCACGGCCTCATCATGATATTCTGGTTCCTCTCCCCGATAGCCATCGGGCTGGCGAACTACTTCGTCCCCCTCCAAATAGGGGCGAGCGACCTAGCGTTCCCGCGCCTCAACGCGACGAGCTACTGGCTCTATCTCGCCGGGGGGATCCTCGCAGTCATCAGCTTCTTCGTCCCAGGCGGCGCTGCGAACGCAGGGTGGACCACCTACCAGCCTCTCGCCACACCTGGATTCGAACCCGGGGTCGGCCCGACCCTTGTCTACCTTGGGCTTGTCCTGCTCGCTGCCTCAGTCACCCTGGGGAGCGTAAACATCCTCGTCTCGATAATCTGGATGCGGGCCCCGGGGATGAGCCTCTCCAAGCTCCCGATGTTCACCTGGTTCATCCTCTTTACGATCATCGCCATGCTCTTCGCCTTTCCGACCCTGATCGCAGCCTTCGTGCTTGCATCGTCTGACAGGATCCTGGGGACTGTCTTCTTCTCTACTGCGAGCGTCCAGCCTTCACTGCTGTGGGACAACCTCTTCTGGTTCTTCGGCCATCCCGAGGTCTACATCGTCCTTCTCCCGGCATTCGGGATAATCGCCAACATACTCCCGACGTTCACGGGCAGGCCCCTGGCGGCAAAGAACGCCATTCTCATTGCGACAGCGCTCGTCGTCGTCCCCCTCAGCTTCGGAGTCTGGATGCACCACATGTTCCTCACCGGGATACCCGTCGCCCTCCAAGGGGCGTTCAGCATAGCCACGATCGCGATATCAGTCCCGTTCGACGTCATAACGCTCTCCTTCGTCGAGTCCCTAATCAGGGGGAGGGTGAAGTTCGCGACCCCGATGCTCTTCGCCCTCGGCGGGATCATCCTGTTCATCATAGGAGGGATCACCGGCGTCTTCCTCTCGTCTCCGGTCCTCGACCGCGTCTTCAGGGGCTCCTACTTCGTGGTCTCTCACTTCCACTACGTCATGGTAGGTGCAGCAATATTCGGAATCTTCGCTGGGATCTACTACTGGCTCCCGCGGATGACAGGGAGGATGTACAACGAGAGACTGGGAAAGCTTCACTTCGTCATCTCCTTCATCGGGTTCAACGTCCTCTATTTCCCGATGAGCCTCCTCTTTGACATGCCGAGGCGCGTTTTCACCTACCAGAACATAGGCGACTGGGGGGTCCTCAACGGCCTGGCTTCGGTCGGAGCGTTCGTGTTCGCCGGAGCGCAGATCATAATCGCAGTCAACCTCCTCTACACATGGTACCGGGGACCTCCGGCTCCGGCCAACCCATGGGGTTCAGAGGACCTCGAATGGGCCTCCTCGGTGCCGAAGATTTCCCCTTCACTCGAGACCGGTCCCGCCCCTCCCGTAGGTGGCTGGATCGGCCAGCTCGCGAATCACCCTGCCCCAGACTCGGTCTCGGCGCCCCCGACAGAATACACTCACGCAGGGCACTTCAGCAGCAGGCCGGTCGAGCTCGCCCTCGGGGCCATGGTGTTCCTGCTCGGGGCCGCGTTCTATCCATCCGCTGCAGGGTTCGCTGCACTGGTGGTAGGTGCTCTGGTCGTGCTCTACACTTTCGTCGCCTGGGCGAGGGACGACCTGCACGGGCGGTTCGTAATTCCGCCAGAACCTGCAGGAGACAGATGGCCCTTCGCGACCGTCCCCAAGATGAAGCTCGGCATGTGGGTCTTCCTTTCGTCCGAGGTCATACTGTTCGGGAGCTTCCTGGGGGCGTACATCTTCATGAGGGCGGCCTCGCCCGCGTGGCCAACCGGGATACACGACATCCCGCTCGGGACTTTCAACACTCTAGTCCTGGTGACGAGCGGACTCACGATGGTCCTTGCCCTCCAGGCAATAAGGAACGGCGACCAGAGGCGGCTTCTGATGTGGATGGGGGCCACCTTCGTCCTCGGCGCTGTCTTCATGGGGGTGAAGATTTCAGAGTGGGCCAACCTCGGCGCCTCCGGATTCGTCCTCGGTTCCAGCAACCCAGCCACCGCGCTCGCAGCGAGCGCCTACTACACTATAGTCGGGCTCCACGGGGCCCACGTCACGGTCGGGCTCATAGTCATGGCATACCTCATGAAGAAAACTTCCAGCGGGATGTACACGAAGGAGAACCACGAGGCGATCGAGAACTTCGGACTCTACTGGGCCTTCGTGGACATTGTCTGGTGTTTCGTCTTCCCGCTCTTCTACCTGTTGTGAGTTGTTGAAAATGAAAGATTTCGTCCTCTTGGGGGTCTGGGGGTACATGGTGCTGGCCGTACTCGCAGAGGCGGGCGCCTTCTACAGCCTCCACAGCGCAGCGCTCATGACAGGAGTAGTGAGCATTCTGGCGTCGAGCCAAGCCGTGGCCATCGTCCTCTTCTACATGCACCTGAAGGACGAGCCGGGCTCCCTCAGGCTCTTCGCAATCATACCGCTGATGTTCCTTTCGGCCCTTCTCATAGCGATGATAGCCTCGTTAGGGTGATAGAGAGATGGAAACAGAAGAACCGTCGGGTCCGAGCAGGGGCTTCCTCTTGTCGCTGGGTCTTGTCGCCATTCTTGTCGGCGTCCTGATTGCGGCAGAACTCGTGGTCCCGCTGCAGCCCAACCTGAGTTCGGGTTGCACTGCGAACTGTGTGACCGCGACCGGGGCTGTGATAGTCATCCCCGCAGGGACCGGCTCCAACACTAAGCTGAACTACCTCCCGGCGAACGCCACAGTCATAATCGGGGTGAACAACACGGTCACCTTCGTTAATCAGGATATTGTGGTCCACACGGTCACGGCGAGTGACAAGAGCTTCGATTCGGGAGACATCAAACCAGGGTCGAGCTGGGTGTACAACTTCACTACGCCGGGGACGTTCGGCTACTATTGCATTTACCATAGTTCCTGGATGAAGGGTTCAATCACAGTCAAGGGCGGGGCGGCTGGGAGCGGCGGCGCACAGGTGAGCATCCCACCCGGCACGGGTTCCAACCTCAACCTGAACTACCAGCCTCCAAGCATAGTGGTGGTCATCGGCGTGAACAACACAGTCACCTTCGTCAACCGGGACGGGGTCCCTCACACTGTGAGCGCAACCGACGGCAGCTTCGATTCTGGGAACCTCGCCGCTGGGGCGTCGTGGACCCACACCTTCACGGCCGCCGGGACTTACACATACTACTGCGCCTATCACAGCTGGATGAAGGGGACGGTCATAGTGAAGGCGACGGGGTAGCTTAATTAGCGGCTCGAGACTTTGTCAGACACGAACGGCTTCAACGAAAAAGGGGAGGCGAATGTCTTTCCTGGCAACTGGGACGTGGTCTCCGAGACGCTCCTCAAGACGTACGAGCTCTGGTTCCCCCAGAACTGGAGCCCAGTCGACCTGCCCTGGGACGAATGCGATGCGAAGAACTTCTCGAATGAGGAGGGGGTCGCCCAAGCTTATTGGCTCTCTAAGCTCGCCCTCTTCGAGAAGTCCGGAATCGGAGCCTTCGGGGCAGCGGCCGTCCAGGCTGCGACTCACAACTACGAAGACCCGACGAAGAAGTTCCTTTCCGCAGTCGCCTTCGACGAGTGCAGGCACGATGAAGTCTGCAGGAGGGCCTGCTCCCGCGTCTGCCCCAACTTCCCCTATCGCTTCAAGCCGCAGACCGACTTGGAGATGGGGGCGCACAGGAACATACTTGCGCTCTACGATAACGGGCGGAGGTACTGGAGCGCGTTCCAATCGGCGTGGGACAAGTACCCCCTCGAGCTCATCTTCTCCAGCTTCTTCTTCGCCGAGATTGGCGCCCAGCTGATATTCAAGGAAGTGGGGGAGCATTCCACCAACAAGGTCTATTCCTCGGCCTTCCGGAACATCACCCGGGACGAGTCAAGGCACCTGACTGGGACGCTCACCATGCTCGAGCGCCTGGCTGAGAGAATGAGCAGGGAGCAGAAGCTGATGGTCTCGCGGCAGCTGAAGCACGGCTTCATCTATCTCTCCCCGCTGCTCTTCAGGCCGATGGAGGACTTCTGGAGGCTCCCGACAGACTTCTTCGAATACGACCAGAAGCTGGAAGCGCTCGCCTACGGGTCTGGGCTCGGCGTCCCGAAGCCCGAAGACAGGAAGGACGCGTGGATGCGCGCCATAACGAGGCACCGCCCGAAGATTGAGGAGCTCGGGATTCCGGTACCGGAGATAAAGGAGATCGGAATCGCAGGCGTGGACGTCAAAGTCAACAAGGGCGACGAAGTCATCGCGACCCCCCTCTGAGCTGGGCTACCTCCTTCTGGAACAGGAGCGGCACAGTCAGCGCAAGGCAGAAGACCGCTCCTGCAGCCCACGCCACTGGGTAACCAGACATCCCCACCAGGAACGAGAAGACCAGCGGCGGAAGGAACGAACCGAACAGGGAGATGCTGTTGACCCACGCAATCGCCAATCCGTCGTATTCCTTCTCGGCCCTGTTCAGGTCCCTGGCCCACGCGAAGGTTACTGTGAACCCGAGCCCGGAGGTCACCCCGGCGACTACCACCGAGACGAGGGCGGCCGGGAAGCTTGGTACAGCTACGAGGAGGAGGGCGAAGGCCATCCCCAGGTCGGCGATGATCATCATGAGTTTCGGTCTCCTGGTCGAGTCGTAGAGCCTCCCCGCCCAGATCGACGCGGCTATCGGTACCACGACGACCATCGAAGCGGCAAGAGCAGAGACCTGCAGTGACACTCCGAGCGATCGATTCAGGTAGTACGCCATGAAGCTCGTGATCAGGATGTTCCCCACCTCCAGCCCGAGCGTCCCGAGACCGAGGAGGATCAGCTCGCGGTCCTTCAGGATCTTGAAGAGGGACGGAATCTTCACCTTGAACTCGAGGCTTTCCGGGTCCCTTCGCACGTAGCCGGCGACGAGTACCCCAGTGAGGATCCCGAGCCCGCCGCCGAGTGCAATGCTCGACTGCCAACCGAAGACTGTCGCGAGGACCGTCCAGGCGTAAAGTCCAAGGAGACCACCGACGTCGTAGGCCGAGTTCAGCACCCCTACGCCGACTCCTATCTTTCCTCCCCCGAGGAACCTCCCCATCAGGACGACCGCAGGTGCAAACACAAGGGCCATCCCCACGCCGACTAGGCTCCTGAACACTACCACCTGGTCGGTCAGGGTTGACGCAGAGACCCCGATTGTGGCGAAGGAGAACAGGATTATGCCGGCGATCACCACCCGCTTGGGGCCAAACCTTGCAGCCAGAATCCCGGCAGGAACCTGAGCCAACCCTATCCCGATGTAAAAGCCCGCCGTAACTGCGCCGAGCCCGACGATTCCTGTGTTGAGCGTCCTCTCCATCAGTACGAAGATCGGGCCGATGTTCAGCCAGTTCACTGCGTAGACTATCCTTGCAGCGACGAGCGAAGCCACCGCCCGCCTCTCCGTCGAAGCTTCCGACATCTGTCTTGCCACGGCCGCGACGAGCGGCGGTTTAATTGGATTACCGTCCGGAAGTCACCTCCGAGAGGGAGGAGATGAAAGGCGGGTGTCACTTGGATTGCTCGAGGGACCCTCTCGGCCTCAACCCACAGAATCCTGCCGGACGCGCTGCCACAAGGCTGATTCTGGTCCTTTGGGTCGAAAATGACATACCCTCAAAGGAAGACGGTCTGCGCCCTGACCACCCGGCTTGCTTCGATTGCGCAAAGAAGTAATGGCAGACGGTAGCGCTCCCCAATCGCCGACCTTTCCGGAAACTCTGAGCCGGGTCACACCTTGGCATGTTGGCGTTGAAGGGCCGAAAGGCTCCCAAATAATCGCCTTGCTCCAAAAAACCCCAAATCTGCCCGCTTTGGTGATGTTTATATATCAATTCGAGCAAATTGGGCGCGAGGAAACTCGCAGTTGGTAACAGGATACTGCGTCTACGAGAAGAAGAAAAACCGGGAGATTAAGAATCCCAAGCAAATCAAGCTGAAGAACGGCAGGCCTGCGATCAAGGGCACCTGTGGCTCTTGTGGCAAGCCGATTTTCAGGATTGGCAAGCTTACTAAGTAAACTTACTCTCCCGTTCCTTTTTATTTCGCTCCGCGCGCGGATGTTGCCGCGGGTTGACGCTGAAACTCTTCAACAGCATGGGACGGGAGCTGGTCCCCTTCCGGCCGATGAGGGAGGGGGAGGTGAGGATGTATACCTGCGGACCGACTGTGTGGAACTACGCGCACATCGGCAACCTCCGGACCTTCGTCTTCGAGGACCTGCTGAGGAGGTACCTGAAGTTCAAAGGCTACAAGGTCACGCAGGTGATGAACATCACAGACGTCGAGGACAACATAATCAAAGGAATGAAGCGTTTCGGGAAGAGCCTGAAGGAGCTGACCGCCTACTACGAGCAGGCCTTCAGAGAAGACCTCGCGTCCCTCAACATCGAGCCCGCGGAAGTCTACCCGCGCGCGACAGAGCACATAGGGGATATGGTCAAGCTGATCAACACCCTCGTGAAGAAGGGATACGCCTACAGGGGCGAGGACGGGTCGTACTACTACGACATCTCGAAGTTCAAGAAGTACGGCGCCCTATCCGGGATGGACCCCTCGCAGCTCAAGCGGGGGGCGAGGGTCGCAAAGGACCACTACGAGAAGGGGGAGGCCAACGACTTCGCACTCTGGAAGGCATGGGACCCTGACGACGGGGAGGTGTACTGGGAGACAGAGCTTGGGAAGGGACGCCCCGGGTGGCACATCGAGTGTTCCGCCATGTCGATGAAATACCTCGGAGACGAGTTCGACATCCACACCGGGGGGGTCGACAACAGGTTCCCGCATCACGAGAATGAGATTGCGCAGTCCGAAGCCGCCACAGGAAGGACGTTCGTCCGTTACTGGCTCCATTCCGAGTTCCTGAACATCCGCGGCTCTGAGATGCACAAGTCTGTCGGGAACGTCGTCTACCTGAGGGACCTCCTGAAAGATGGGTGGGACCCGTTGGCGATCCGCTTGTTCCTCCTGTCTGCGCGGTACAGAGACCCGGTCGACCTCACAGACCGCAGCCTAGAGCAGGCAGAGGCCCAAGCGAGCAGACTCCAGGAGTTCGTCACGAGGCTGAAGTCGATCGACCGGAAGGGGGAGGACAAAGTGAGCCTGCCGGAGGGCCTGCTGGCCAGGTTCGAAGAGGCTATGGACGACGACCTCAACACCTCCGAAGCGCTTTCCGTGATCTTCGGATTCGTGAAGAAGGTGAACGCGATGATCGACGAAGGAGCGCTCTCCAAGGCTGGAGCCGCCAGGGTCCTCGGCGCTCTGGGACGAATCAATTCGGTGCTGGGGGTGTTGAAGTTCGAAGAGGAGGAACTCCCGGAGAATCTCGCCCGGCTGATCTCTGACCGCGACGACGCCCGGAAGAGGCACGACTACGCCACTGCCGACAGGATAAGGGACCAACTCCTGTCGGAAGGCATAATCCTGCAGGACTCACCGAAGGGGACAGTCTGGAAGCGGAAGTCCCCAGGTTAAACGCGAGAACGCACAAGCTCAACATCAGTAAATCCTCCTGATATTATCCGTCGCACACCCGTGATGTAGGTATGGGAGCAACAGCCGAGGCGCTTGAGACCGGTCCACAGGGGTTTCTCGGTTCGTCCCTCCGCAGACCGATTATCCTCAGGCGACGTGGGGCCAGACTCTTGCTGGAGAGCGACGCTTCAGTCCGATGCCTGGAAGGGCTCGAGGAAAGGAGGGTCCTTTTCGGCAGAGGGTCAGTGAACTTCTTCAAGGTCCAGGCTGGGATCACAGTGGCTGCGCAACGGCCGGACTGGTCGGTGAAACTCACCCCGAGCAGCGCCAGCTTCTCCGGGAGGGTCTTCGATTCTGTGGAGGTGGTGCAGGCCTTCGAGCTCCCTGCAGCCGCATTCACTGGCTATGTCAGGAGGCTCAGGATGCGCAACGCAGGCACGTCGACCATCAAGGTCAGGGTAGAAGCCCTCGCGGACCCGACTGCCGCTCACTTCAGAGAACCTCCGCGCTGGTGGGGTTCGCTCGCAATGAACGCTTTCAACAGGGAGAGCCACGTGGTCATGGACGAGATCTCGCATCCTCATCCCTCCAGGGTCATCGGGAGCTCCCCAGCGCCGGTGAAGTTCTACATGACAAACGATAGGGCGAGGGCGCTGGACCTGCTAAAGGCAGGGGACCTACCCGAAGCGACAGCCGGAATGTCCGGACAGGTCATAGTCCTCTCTCTTCACGAGTTCGAACTCCATCCCTCGGAGACCAGAGACCTGGCCTTCGCATCACTCTACAGCTCGAACAAGCTTGAGGAAGTCCTCTCGGGCTTCACCCAGCTTCAATCCAAGGACCGAACGGCGACGAGGAAAGGACCCCCTCTTTCCTCCTCGTCCCCCAAGCTGGCCGAGTCCTACAGCTGGGCCCTCGCGTCCCTGACCGGAGCCAAGTACGAGAGCGACACTCTGGAGAAGTTCGAACTCCTCCGGGGGCTCACGTACGCGGACCCGGCAGGGGTCTCGGCGACCCTCGACGGGCTGAAGGGCACAGTCGGCAGGGAAGGCTGGGTCGGCCACTCTCTAGACTCGGCCAGACCCGGGACTTTGGAAACGTCGATTCTCCTGTCCAACGCAGCCCGATACCTGATGCTGGCCGACGACAAGAAGCGAAGCAGGAGGGCCTACCCCCAGCTCAGAAGGGTCGCGGATTACCTGGTAACAAGGGCTCAGGGAGGGTCTCTGCCCCTCGACGCTGTCGTCCCCCAGGGCTGGAGACGATGCATCGGGACCGGCTATCCGTCTGGAGAAGTGCCGGAGGTCACGCTTGCGGCAGCAACTGCTCTTTCCGACTTCGCTGTGGTCTCCAAGTCCCTCGGGAAGGGCGAAGACGCTGCGAGGTTCAAGGAAAGGTCGGTGATCATCGTCGAAGGCGTGAAGAAGAGGCTCGTCGACGACCGGGGCCTGCTCGGGAACTGTCTCGACCCTTCAGGCAAGCTCCATGCCGAGGAGACGATAGACACCGCTCTGGCTTGCTACAGGAATCCGGTCCTCGCTTCGGTGTCCGCGTCCGCAGTGCACAGACTCCTCGAGAAGGATTTCGAGACAGGGTACGGTCCTCGCACTGTGCCCACCTCCAACAGGATGTACTTCCATCCCTCGTATGGACAGGGGCAGTTAGGGGGTTACTGGACGAGGGCTGCGCTCGCTCACGCCATCGTCTCCTACTGCTCCGGGCTCGCAGGTACGGGAAGCGTGGCCCTTGAGAAGGTAGGCCGGCTGGTCCTGGACGACTCAATCAGGTTAGGGGGGGTCCCCGGAGATTTCCCGTACTGGGTGGACGTCGAGGGAAAGCAGGTCAGCGGTGAGGGGAGCGACCCTGTGGCTGCCTCTCGCTTCGTGCAGGCTGTGGTGGAGGGGGAGCTCGGGCTGGTGCTCTCGTCTGAAGGACCCTCTCTGGACCCTCCGCCCCTTTCGACAATCAAGTGGGTCCTTGCAGCCGAGGTCTGGACGGGGGAGCCGGTGTCCGCGTTCGTCGGGAGGGCCGGCGGGAAGGTTTGGACCTTCGCGAGTTGCAGCCGGACCAGGCTCGAGGGTGGGCAGAAGTTCTCGAAGAGCGAAGAGGCGGAGGTGCAACACCGGGGGG
>CAYYYU010000017.1:0-11198 GCA_964476175.1 uncultured Nitrosopumilales archaeon | reverse complement strand
CGTTCCCTACGACGGCGATGTCCCCGTCCAGCCTCACGAAGGCGAACCCCTGCCTCGAGGCTTCCCCCTCGAACTCGTCTTCGGGGTGCAGCTTCGAGAACTCGGGGTGCCTGAAGAGGGCGTTGTCGTCGACTATGACCTTGGCGTCAAGGGGAAGGAGTCTTCCGTCGCCACCGACAGCCAGGGGGTTGATCTCGGCGAGCTCGCACTCCTTCTCCCTGGCCAACCTTTCTAGGTCTAGAAGTATGCCCGAGAACTGAGCCGCCTGCTCTTCGCGCAGCTTCAGCTCTCTCGCGACCTCACGGGCGAAGTCTGCGTCTATCCCTGTCAGGGGGATCTTCCTTACCACCCTTCCTGCGAGAGACTCGACCTCGACCCCACCAGCGGTCGATGCGATGACTACAAACGACCTCTCGCCTCTGTCGAGCGTCACCGAAAGGTACATCTCCTTATCGTGTGGAAAGGCCTCCTCCACCAGGATCGAGGAGGGTCTCTCCCCCCCTATGGACAGCCCGAAGATCCTGTTCGCCTCGCTTTCCGCCTTGGCCTCGTCGGAGACCGAAACCACACCGCCGGCCTTCCCCCTCCCCCCTGCGAGGACCTGCGCCTTCAGAACCACGGGAGGGTGGAGGTGGTTGAAGGCAGACTTCACTCCGGGGACGTCTTTGGCGAGGATGGACGGAGGGACTTCAACGCCGTACATCTTGAATAGCTCCTTAGCCTGAAACTCGAAGAGCCTCACCCCAGCCGCGGCGCTGAAAAGGGGGATAAAGCTAGCGATTCTGCAGTTGGCCCCTGCACGAGAGCCCTAGTCCCGGAGACCAATTGTCCACAGCACGTGACATTCTCCTACCCCTGAAGGGGTAGGCTTCCGGCGCCGCTATCCAGCCCGTCCAGGGCCTTCGTCTGCGGGTAGGTGAGGCTCCTCCACCTTGACTCCTTCTTGGGCTTCGGGTATCTCGCCCTCCCTTCGAGGAAGTTCTCGAACGACCTTTCCAGGCGCTTCAGGACGTTCTGGAGGACCTGCGAGTGGACGTCGGAGAAGGCGGTGTTCTCTTCCTTGAATGCGGGGAGGGCGTTAGCCTGCTCTTTGTAATACAATCCGTGTCCAGTCTCCTCGTAGTGTCGCTTCCTCTCGGCGAGAGACTTGTTGTAGAGGTAGCAACAGAGGGAAAGCGTATTTCGCAACCTCTCCTCGGTCTCTTCGTCGGGATACAGACGGTATCGGAAGGCTGAGAGCATCTTCAACCAGCAAGGGCAGTTCTGGATACTTAACGACCACCAGCTCGCTCTCGTCCCACCCGTAAACGGGGCGGGTTTTCCCGCTCGCAATTGATAAATACCGTCGAGGGAGCGACATTTCCATGGAATCACAACCGGAGAAGCGCAGAGAACCAAACACAATCTTCGTGGGCAAGAAACCGACAAAGAGATAGAGGGTACTCCTCGTCTCGTCGTTTGAATTACGTTCTTGCCTGTCTCACTCAGATCCAGAACGGCGGCGAAGGCATCACCGTGAAGGCCAGAGGAAAGGCGATATCAAGGGCAGTCGACGTGGCCCAGATACTGACAAAGCGCTTCGCTACGGACATCAAGGTGAAGAGCATCGCTATCAACACGGAGCAGGTCAAGAGCAACGTCAGCGGCGAGATGAACAACGTCTCTTCAATCGAGATAAAGCTCCAGAGATAGACCTCCATCGGGATGCGCCCCGAGCCGGGGATGAAGCAAAGCGAGCCCCAGCGGCGATAATCTTATCCGTAGGGTCGCCGCGGCCTTGAAAGGGTTTGACGATAAAGCTCCCGATTTGCGCATTCGACGCGAAGACGGGGATCCTTTGCGCCAAGTGCGAATCGAAACTCAGGAGCGGCGAGATACAGCCGGCAGACGTCGATGCCTCGAAGGCCTTAATCCATCTGGCAGATCGGGTCAGCGAACTCAACAAGGTGAGCCTGAAGAGGGCTTTCGAGTCGGGCGGAAACTACGTCCTTGAGTTTGAGCCAGGAGACCTGCAGCATCTTAGGGCGAATCCTGCGCTGTTTGCCGAGCTCGAGGGCGCGCTGAAGGGGAAGGTCTGGGTGGTCGGCGCCGGTGAATCTGACAGGAAGTTCCTCGAAGACGTGTTCTTCCCGGCCAAGGTCCTCACTGTAAACACTGTGTGGCTCACCGACGGAGGGAAGAGGACGAAGGTGATAGTTCCCGGGAGGAGGAACGACAGGCATGCCGGCGACTTCGAGAAGCTGAGGGACATTGTGAAGCAGGCGAGGGGGATAGAGCTGTTGGTCGAGACCGAGCGAGAAGCGATGCTCCGGACCTGGTCCTGAATCCTGTCCTGTTTGGGAAGCATTCAGCGTCGTCTGACTAGGAACATCAGCAGGGCGACGCACGCGTCCGCTCAGGGCAGAAGGGTCTCAGGGTCTCTGGGGAAGAGGGTTGCCTCTTTGATGTTGGACAGATTGAGCAGATAGGAGACGAACCTTTCGATCCCGAAGGAATAGCCTCCGTGCGGTGGGACGCCGTACCTGAATGGTTCGGTGAACCACTTCAGTCCCTCCTCGTTCATCCCTTTTTCTCTGATCTGCGAGAGAATCCTGTCGTGCCTGTGCTCCCGCTGCCCCCCAGACGAGAGTTCCACCCCCCTGTAGACCAAGTCGACCGAGCGGGCGAACTCGGGGGTCTCGTCGACCTTCATCACATAGAAGGGTTTGACAGCCGATGGGAAACGATTCAGGAAGAAGAAGTCTGAGCCGGTCGTCTTCTTGACTTGCTCGGCGAGGGCCCGCTGAGAAGCCTCGTCGATGTCCTGGCCCCTTGGCAGTTCCCTCCCAAGGGAGGAAAGCGTGTCGTAGACCTCTGGGAAGGCCAGCTCAGGGAAGGGGACCTTTGGCACTTCGAGCTCGATCTTCAATAGCGAAAGCTCCTCGGCGCACTCGTCGATCACCTTCTTGATCCCGTGGGCGACCATCATTTCCTCGACCCTATTCACGTCCCTCTCGTCATGAATGAACGCCAGCTCTGGGGCTATGGTCCGGTGCTCGCTGATGTGCCTGGGGGTGTGGGAAAGCTCGGCCCTCCAGTTTGTCCCCAGGTCATAGATGCGGTCGAACCCGCCCGCGATCGTGAGCTGCCTGTGTAGCTGGGGGTCCTGACGGAGGAAGGCGGGCTTGCCGTAGTAGTCGACCCTGAAGACCTCCGAGCCCCCTTCGGAGATTCCCCCCAGTATGCTCGGTGTAAACGCCCTGATGAAGCCGTTTTCGCGCAGGTATTCCTCGAAGGCCTCGACGGCTTCGTTCTCGACCTTGAAGATGGCATTGGTCTCGGGGCGCCTCAGCTCCAGCGAACGCCATAGAAGCCGCGTGTCGAGGGCCGCCGGAGTGACCCCCCTCGGGTCGAGCGGAAGGGGGGTGGCCGCTTTGCTGAGAACCTCAATCTGCTTCGGGACGACCTCGAAGCCCAGCCGAGCCGCCTTGCTCTCCTTCACCCGTCCTTCGCATTCTATCACGTCCTCCTGCCGCAGGCCTGCGATCTGCTCAAGGACCTCGGGCTTCACCTCCTTCTTCGGGGCGGCGATCTGGACTACCCCCGAGGAGTTGCGCAGCAGTACGAAGCTGATCCCGCCGAGTATCCTGACGTCGTGCACCCAGCCTGCAAGGTGGACATCCTTCCCAATCCTTGCCTTCAGCTCGGCGGGCGAGAGGAGTTCGCGCATCTCATGCGAGGGCTCCCGAAGCCGATTAATATCTTAACCCGAGAGCTTCTTCAGCGGGACCTGGACCTGTGTGTGAGCCCAGGCGCGCTTGCTGCTCCAGGGATTTCCGATGTAGACTCCGCGACTGGGACCGGCCTCCCTGTATTCCTTCTCCTTCTTGCGCCAACTGAGCCAGTCTGCGAGCCCGTGATAGACCAACCTCGCAGCGACTGCGTCCGGGTTGAAGGTCACTGTCACAGCAGTACCGGAAGGGATGGTCTTGATCGAGACCCCCTTGCCTCCTCTCACTGGACCTTTGCCGCGGACTTCGATGTCGACCTCCCAGCGCCTCTTGGCTGAAGGGGTCTCTGGGCCGTCCAGTTCCCTGAAGATCCACTTGCCGGTCCTTACTCCCTTGACCTTCGCCCATTCGAGGACCTTCTCAAATTCCGACCTGATGGCCCTGTCTCCAGGCCAAGTTCCTCTCAGGATCCGGGTCGCCACCTTGTATTCCGGAGCCTTCCTGACTACGAAATCGACGACCATTGTCGCTTCTGGGGAACCCGGCCCCTTTTAACGTTCGCTCGAGCCCCAAGCGTGAGATGGTTTCGACGGCTGCCCTGACTAGACCTAGACGGCTTTGAAGTTGTCCGACCACTCTGTGTAGGCGTGAACCATGTTTGCGGAGACGCTAGGCCTTCTTGTCCGCATCACCTCTTTGAAATCGGCGAGGGTGATGGGCCTCGTCTGGGTCTCCTTCTCCAGGGCCTTCCCGCTCTGGAAGAGCTCTCTCACGACCCTCAGCTGTACGCTCTGGCAGATGTCCTTGATGTCGCTCCCCGAGTACCCTTCCCCCAGCTTCGCCAGAGCCTCCAGGCTGACGTCCTCATCCAAGGTCAAGGGCGCTGTGTACATCCTGAACTGGGACTGCCGTGCGTCATTGTCTGGCAGGGGAACCAGGATTCTCTTGGCGAACCTTCTCAGGAAGGGCGGGTCCAGCTGCCACGGCTTGTTCGTGGCCCCGATGACGTAGAGGTGCAGGTTCTTCCCCTTGTCATTGATTCCGTCGGTCTCTCTGAGGAACTGGTCCCTCACCCTCACCTCGCCTCCCACCTCCTGACCTCTCGTCCCCAGCAGTGAATCGATCTCGTCTACGAAGATTATCACCGGTTTGTTGTCCCCGAGCATCTTGCGGGCGTTGGCGAAGAGCTTCGAGACGTTCTTTTCGCCCTCCCCCAACCACTTGCTCATTATCGAGGCAGCGTCGACCGAGATGAAGTAACCGTCGATTTCTGCTGCCGTGGCTGCCGCAATCATGGTCTTGCCGCACCCCGGAGGCCCGTAGAGTAGTATCCCCCTGGGCCAGCCGAGCTTGAAGAGGTCCGGGCGCAGGAACGGGAAGACGATCGACTCCCTGATGGCCCCTTTGCAGTCCTCGAGCCCCACCACGTCGTCCCACTTGACGTCCGGTTTTTCCGTGATCACGAGCTCGCTGAAGGACGCCTTCAGCTGCTGCACCACCTGAGGTCCCTTGCCGTTCGCATTTGTCGGTCCTCCGCCGGTCAGCTGTGGGGACAGGTCAGAGTCCGGGGCCTGATCCTGCGGGAGCAGGCCGTGGGCAGCCTGAATCGCCTTCACCCTCTCCTGGTAGGCCATCGCCCTCTCGGTGTACTGCCTGTTCAGGCGATAGTCAGGGTAGAGGTGCACGAGCTTGACCAGCGTAGAGATGGCCTTCTGATACATCTGGATGGCCATGCCGTGGGCGCCCTGAGAATCGAGGCGGATCGCCTCTGAAGCGTACTTCTTGGCGTCGTCTTCGAGCTCCTTCGCAGCGACTACGCTCATTTGTCCCCGCCTCCTGTCTGGTTGATCTTGACCTTCCCCTCGGAGAGCAGCTTGAGCATCGCCTGTTCGACATCGTCAGAAGGCATCTTCAGGACCGTCGACGCGTCCGTTATGTCGACGTTCCCGTTGTGAATGGCAGCGTACTGGAGGACCTGCTCCTCGGCATCTTCCTCCGGCTGGGCACGGTAGAGCTGCCCGAGCGCGGCGATCTCCTCATCGTCCTCGTCTCCTGTGGCGAGCAGCGGGACCTTCCTGTCGAAGTTCTCTGCCTGTCTCTGAATCTCGCGCGGTGAGAGCGCAAGGTTCCTCTTCATCTCTTCCGCCCTCTCCTCTGCGAGCTTCCTGGCCTGTTCGACCAGTTCCTCTCCGCTCTCCGTCTGTATGTTCAGGTTGATCGACGGCGAGACGTGCCCCATCTCCGCCATTGTCTCGGTCAGGGCCGAGCTTATCTCATCCGAAGCCTGGTCGAGCGACGGGACGAGCCCCTGCACGGTCTTGTTCACCCTTCGGAGGACCTTGAAGGCCGTGGTCATGTGCGACATGACGTCGCCGACGTCGACTATGCTTTCAAGGCGGAGGACGACCTGCGTGAGAGCCAGTTCGCTCGCGTAGACCACCTTCCCGACCTTCCTGAGCTCCGTCCACTCATTGGCGTAGACTGCAGCCTTTGGTTTGTCCTTCGCCATCATGGCCTTGACTGTCGTCTCGAAGAGTGTTCTCCTCCTCTGTTCGAGCTTTCCGCGGAGGTTTTCGAGCTCCCTCCTGTGTAGCTCGATCTCCTTGATCGTCGAAGAGATCCTGGGTTTAACATTGTCGTCCTTTCTAAGCCCGATAAGCTTCAAAGGGTCTCGCGTAGACAACTGCACCATCACAGAACTGCGTCTGCATAATCACAGGCTTAGTCAACATCCTCTATACAAACAAGTGAGGTTCTGTCGACTCATTGGTCTACCACTGTGCCATGAGCGCTTAGCGCTCAACCTGCCCAATTGATTGCGAATCTCAATATTCTAACGCGCATTCCCATTGTCCGCTTGAGTGTGGGTCTTGAGACCCTGTATTCGCCGTAGTAGTCGACAAGAGCAAGGACAAGATTCCGGTGATTGCCGGCATTCCGCCACACTAGGTAATCCTCGAATTGGTCTTCAACGAGCTCACCGGAAAGCAACCCTCCTCCCGTCTTCACCTCGAACGCGGTCAAGTTGTCGGCGGTGAGTATGTCAGCCACCCTGAAACTTGGGTGGCCTGAGGGAAGGTTTCGAAGTCTGTAGTCGGTGGCCCTTATCACTAGTGGGTCAAGGGAAATATCTTTCCCATTAGTTTTGAGCCAACCCTTCACTAGGCTTTCCCCGAAATCGCATATGGTTCTTGGTGGTGCAGTTCGGGAAACAGAGCCTTTGAATCCGCACAGCCGAGCAAATTCCTTCTGGTCGAGTCTCTGCCTCTAGGTCCCGGCGCCTGACGCGGCCCCTGTTCCGGACACCGGAGGAACCGCTTTCTTCCCAAACAGTCTCCTCCCTGCAAGCCCGCCCGCTGCGCCGAGCACCCCTGCTATTGTAGAGCTGATTGCCGCTATTGCGACGAACGCCAGAAAGACGTTCGGGTCCAGCAGGGCGACTCCGTTGATTATGGCCTGGAAGGCGAAGGTCATAACGAAAGCGAGGGCGAAGCCCCACTTCAGTGACGCAGCCACTATTCCTACTACCACGCCGCTGGCGAAGTAGAGGACTATCGCAGGCCCTTCTGAATTCTGCCAGACGAAGAGCGTAGCAGCGTAGAGGACCAGGCCGACCGCGGCTGCATACACTGCTCTTCCGACCATCGGGGGTCAGATGGGGGCTCGTGATATACGGGTGCTCCCTAACATGTGAGGCGACCGTTGGCCCGGAGAAGGGGTCAGGAAGTGCAAGACTGGTGCAAGAGAAAGACGGAATGCAGGTGCCCTATTCTAAGACAAAAGAAAAAGAGTGCGGGAACTTTCGTTCCCGTCTCTCCTAGTACGAGCCGCTTTCGGTCCCAGCTTCTGCAGATGGCAGTGTGGCGGGGATTTCAGGAAACTTCTCCTTCATGCGCTGCTCCGCGACTGCAGAGGCTTCCGCTAGGATGCGCTCCGCGTCCTCGTTGGCAGCTTCGAAGTTCAGTGAGTACCCACCTACTGTCCCTGCGTCCACTAGGATGCTGCTCAGCAGACCAGAGATCTCGCCTATTTCGCTTTCCGCCTCTGGCAGTACGCCCACCAAGCCTTGCTTGACGTTGCGTATGACTGCCATCGCCGGGGTCAAGGTGACCACGATGTCGCCGAGTTCTGTGATTGTGTTGAGTCTGAGCACTATCTGCTCAAGCGCGAGCTTCGCTTGAGTGACCATCTTGTTCATCTTTCTGATTTCTGCGAGCTCGTTTGCGAAGACAGATGCGTGCTGTGTGTCGTGTTTCTGTAGAGAGGCCACGACCTTACCGAAGATCGAGTTGTCTCTCTCTCTGAGTTTGGTTGATGTCGAGTCGAGTTTGGCGACTTGCACTTGGATCTGGCGGACTGCTAGGTCGAGTCTTGGCTTCAGGGGCCCCGGGTTCCTTACGGAATCCTTGACCCGAGTTCCTAAACTCTGGCTGTTTTGCTTCTCCCACTTTCCTGCGAAGGTAGACATTGATAGCTTCGAATTTCATGCGGCACGAAATTCCGTTAATGGAACAGTGTGAATTTTCATTCACAACCAAATTAACAATTGTTCCGTATCATGCACTCCGGCCAAGAAAAGGTCTGGGCTGGAAAGGTTAAGGTGGGGAAGGGCCGGGAGGAGGCACGTTTTGCGCCGGATAGCAGTGGTTTCCGACATCCACTCGAACCTCGAAGCGCTCGAGGAGGTCCTCGCTCGGCTCCGCGGCGAGGAAGTCTACTGCCTCGGCGACATAGTCGGGTACGGGGGCAATCCGAACGAGGTCGTCGAAAGGATTCGTGAGCTGGGAATCGGGACCGTGATCGGGAACCACGACCAAGCTGTGGTCACCGGGGAGACCGGGATGTTCAATGCGCGGGCTGCCATGGCTGTCGGCTGGACCGCAAGGCAACTGTCAAGCGCCAACCTAGAGTACCTGCGCTCGCTGCCTAGGGAGCTTCGGGTTACGGCGGATAGAGTGACTGCCTACATGGCACACGGAAGCCCCGACTACCTTTGGGAGTATGTCGACCCGGCAACACACTCTCAACTCTTCGGGCACTACCTGCAGAAACTCGGCGCGCGGGTGATCGCCCTCGGGCACACCCATGTTCCATACGTTTGGAACGAGGGCGCCGGAACGGTCTTCAACCCTGGCTCTGTCGGGCAGCCGAGGGACGGTGACAGGAGAGCGTCGTATGCGGTAGTCACTGTCGACGGGGAGGAGGTAGAAGTGGAGGTCCACAGGGTGGAATACGACTACGAGAAGGCAGCAGCGAAGATAAGGGCAGCGGGCCTCCCGGAGCAGTTGGCTTCAAGGCTGCAGCACGGAGTCTGAGGTGTTGCCCGTAAATCCCTTGGATGATGGTTAAACGAGATTTTACCCCTCTGTGAATCTTCTCTCTCTTCTGTCTCTGAATCGGGTTTGTTGGATCGGCGACACGCTGAGATGGGATTGCGTATCCTGTTTCTCTCTCTTCTCGTTTTTCGGTGTACGACGTCCTATCGAATCAGAAAAAAAAAAAAAAAACGAGAAAGAATCGGAAGAACCAACGCAAGGGTAGCAAGAACCATGGCAAGCGATCCAGGCCGAGGGACTGGCCTAGGTACAACCGCTTCCGCAAGAACGCATACAGCCTCATCCTCCCCATCATAGCACTGGCAGTCGGCAACTCGTCTGAGACTCCGTACCAGGTGAAGGCAGAGGGGACCGTCGGGAGGCCACCAGCCGATCCCAAGGCGATCGTCGCCTGCCTCCTCATCAGGGCGGTCTTCGGCCTCTCATACCGAGACACGTACTCCTTCCTAGCCTCGAGCAGAGACTACAGGGAGGCGCTCGGCATCAAGCGCCTCCCAGGCTACAACACAGTCCAGGAGCACTGCAAAGACGTCCCGGAGAAGTACCTCGACGGCCTGATCAGGCTGACCGCGGCCCTGATACTGCAGGCCCAGCACAGGACGAAGTGCGACGCAGGGTCCGACTCCACCGGCTTCGCCACAAGGAAGTACGGACGATGGCTGGAGGTCAGGAACTCCAGGCGGAAGAAGAAGAGGAGGTTCGTCAAGCTCCATGCCCACACCACCACGGACGCGGAGATGCCGTTCTTCCTCTCGGCCAAGGTCACCAAGGGGTACAAGAACGACTCGAAGCAGTTCAGGGAGCTACTGAAGAAGACCAAGGGAATCGAGATAGGGGAGGAGGCCATGGACAAGGGGTACCTCTCCAGGCTCAACGCCCAGCTCATAGCGAACATCGGCGCCCACCCCTACATCGCCCTCAAGGAGAACACGGCGTCGGCCCTCTCCCTCGGCTACCCGGCCTGGAACAACATGGTCCACGAGGCCTGGGAGCACAGGGAGGAGTACGAGAAGCACTACCACCGACGAAGCGTGGTCGAGGGCCTCTTCAACGCCTTCAAGGACAAGTTTGGGAGGGAGGTCGCCTCGAAGATCCGCCACAACCAGGACGTCGAGGTCCTCTGCAGGGTCCTGGCCTGGAACGTCCTCGCGCTCGCGTACCACACCAGCTATGGTTGAAAGAACGAGCGAACATCAGGAGAAGGAAGGAAGGCCGCTGACAGGGGCCCCTTCCCTACTCGATTTCATGCATGAACGCGGCCCGTACACGTGCAGGACAAAGAGGAAGACCCGTCATCGGAACGAGGAGGACTCGCCAGAACGCCCCCTAGAGGAGAGTCCGTTCACCCAACACAATTTACGGGCAACACCCCTGAACAAACAGAACCGCAGGTCGTGTCTCCAACAGGCGGAGGACACACGTAATGGGCGCGTAATATAATACCGGCTCTCTTCTTGTCGTCGTCAGGCGCGGTCGAAGACCTTCATGACCGCCCTTTCGAGGTCCCCCCTGTCGGCTATTCTCGAGAGGCCCTCAAGAACCCTCAATCGGTTGTATCTTTCGAACGCCTCCTTCTCAAGGCCGGCGTGGACCCTCTTCCTCCTCCTCTTCTGATAGTTCTTGCTGAGCTCGAGGAGGTCCTTCCTCTCAACGTGCATCAACTCGTGGACAAGCACGTTCTTCACAACCTGCTCCCTCAACGCGGCCTTCTCAATGTTCTTCATCGCGGAATTCACCTCAATTGTGAAAGACTGACGGAGAATCCTTTTTGACTTCGCCCTCGGCACGCCATTAAGGAGCAGGGATTCGGCGTCGATGTCCCTATCGACGTCCACCCTCCCCTTCGTCCTAGCGAGGACGTTCTTCGGGAGCGCTTTGTAGGCGCAGGCAATTTCTATCCTCATGCGCTTGACGCTCTGAAAGACACTCAGGCAGTCCTTCAGCCACTCCCTGCACTCCTGCGACGAGCCTTCGACCCTAATCTTCACCATCCTAACAATCTCCTAATAATGATCGACCGCCGACGACGACAGTCCTATGGGAGAAGAAATCCATTGCTGACTAACTATCTGCCCATTCGTTCGTCAGGAAGGAACGTTTCAATATTTTGGCGTTCGCTACGTCCATCCCCTCCCAGACGGAGGCATACCCT
>CAYYYU010000016.1:0-7706 GCA_964476175.1 uncultured Nitrosopumilales archaeon | reverse complement strand
GTTCTCTCATGTTCTATAAATGGTACGGCGAAGTTTGAAGCCGCCAAAATTCTTTCGTGGGTATGCGGGCCCGGTGGGATTTGAACCCACGACCTCTGCGAGCAGGGCTCACTACAGCTTAGAAGGCTGCCACGCTATCCGTATTGCGCCCTCTGACTGGTCTGCGCTACGGGCCCGATGAGAGCCGCCCTTGGATTCGACATAAGCTTTTGTGGTCGCTGTTCCCGAGGACCCGACCACAGTCTGTGAGAAGGGTTTTAATCAGTTCAACGCAAAATGCCGTCGCTTGGCGGTTTCTCAACAACGGCTCTTTGGGACAAACGGAGTCAGGTTCGTCCCGGGCGTCACCCACGACCTGGACTTCGTCATTAGGCTCGGTGAGGCCATCGGAACCTACTTCGGTGAAGGGGAGGTCATCGTCGGCATGGACGGGAGGAAGTCGAGCCCGGCTGTTGCAAACGCAATAGTCTCAGGTCTCATGAGTTCCGGACGGGATGTCGCCGAGGCGGGCCTCGTCCCGACCCCCGCGCTCCAGTACTCCGCGAAGTCCCCCACCTTCAAGGGGGGTGTAATGGTCACAGCGTCGCACAATCCTCCTCAATACAACGGCGTCAAGGTGTCTGGTCCGGACGGGGTCGAAATCCCAAGACTCGACGAGCAGCGGATCGAGAAGATCTACTTCGACGGCTCGCAGATGAAGGCAGACTGGAAGACCATCGGCGTTGCCAGGCAGGAACCCTCAGTGGTCAGGAACTACACGGCTGGGATACTGTCGCGCGTCAACATGAAGATGATCTCTGAAAGGAAGTTCACAGTCGTCATGGACCTGGGAAACGGGGTGCAGTCCTTGGCCGCCCCATTCCTAGTCGAGGCCCTCGGGTGCAAACTGATAACCCTGAATTCTGTGGTGGATGGGGCATTTCCTGGACGGGGTCCGGAACCGACCCCAGAGGCCCTGAAGGACCTCTCCATTGCTGTGAAGTCCGTCGGCGCAGACCTTGGAGTGGCCTACGACGGAGACGGGGACAGGTCCATCTTCTGCGACGAAGGAGGGAGGATCCTGTGGGGGGACCAGTCAGGTTGCCTGCTGGCCGACTACCTGCTCGAGAGAACCCCAGACGCCACCGTTGTGACATCAGTCAGCGCAAGCCAGGCGCTGGAAATCCTCGCAAAGAAGCGGAACGCGAAGGTGATCAGGACCAGGGTCGGAAGCGTCGACGTATCTCGCGCGATCCTCGAGCGGAGGGCTCTGTTCGGTTTCGAGGAGAACGGGGGTTGCATCTACTCCCCGCACATCCCCGTAAGGGACGGAGGGATGACGACTGCATTGATGCTCGAATGCTTGGCAGCGAGAGGGGTGGCTTTCTCTCGGGCCCTCGCGTTCTCAGTCTCCACTTTCTTTCAGGCGAAGACCAAGTTGCCGGTCGAAGGGAAGCAGGTTGACGCTGTCATGAAGGCGGTCGAGCGGCAGGCCAAGGGGGAGGTGGAGCGGGTCGATGGCGTGAAGGTGTGGACCGACGAGCATTCATGGGTCCTGGTCAGGCCGAGCGGGACCGAGCCGCTCGTAAGAGTCTTCGCCGAATCAGACAGTCAGGAGAAGGCGGACGCCCTGCTGAAGAAGTTCACGAAAGTGGTCAAGGCGGCTTCAGCCTAGGTGCGTCCACCCGACGTCTGGAATCGGCCGCAGCCTCCCTTCCTTCCTGAACGCTACGTGGCCCGCCCTATCGGTGACCTTGCCTACCACAATCAGGCTTCCTCCAGCCCTCCGGACAGCAGCCCTTGCCCGCGACAGGCGCCGACGGTTCATGGTCCCCACTATCACGTACTCTTCACCACCTGCAAGCGCGAGGTCCTCCGGGTCGAGGCCGTTCTCCTTGGCGAACTTACCGACTCCCTCGCCCGTCGGGAGCGAATCCAGTTCGATGCCGACCCCGCTCGAGTTGGCAAGCTCATGTAGGCTCCTTGCCAGACCGTCGCTCGAGTCCATGCTCGACGTCAGGTACGGTGCAAGAACGAGTCCGACTTCGAGAGAAGGCGTCGGCATCAGGACGCTGTTGACCGCTCTCTCCCTGAAGCTCGGGCTTGCCTTGGCCCGCCCGCCAAGGATCTTCAGGCCGGCGGGAGGGAAACCGAATTCCCCGGTGACCACCACGATGTCGTCGGGCTTCGCCCCCCTCCTTTCGACGACCTTGCTGCCGAACCCTACCATCACGCAGTCTATCACCAGCTCTCCTGCTTCGTTGGTGTCCCCTCCGACTAGGTGGACCCCCCATTCGTCCTGAGCCTCCCTGAACCCTCTGCCAAGCAACTCAACGTCGGCCTCTGTCGTCCCCCGCCGCAGACCAAGTGAGACCATGAAGGAGTCCGGCTTCACCCCCTTCGCTGCGAAGTCACTGACGCACATGGCAACCGCCTTCCTTGCAGCCTGCCTGTAGGTCATCCCTCGGGGAACGTCTGTCCTCTCGTCGAGCATGTCGACCTTCAGCACCAGCTTCTTCCCGCCGGACGGGACAACCGCGACATCGTCACCGATCTTCAGGTAACCCTCGGGGACGCTCCCCGCAGCCCCCACCAGGGCCTTGATGATCTCCGCCTCGTTCGGCACCTTACTTGGTCAGCTCCTTCATCTTGGCTGAGAAGGCGCGGACAATCTGGGCGGCCTTGCTAGGCGTTTCAGCCTCGGCCGACACCCTGACGAGGTCCTCGGTCCCAGAGACTCGGACAAGCACCCATGATTTCTTGGAAAGCCAGATCTTGACCCCATCCGTAGCGTCGGCACCCGGGTTCCTGTTCGCCAGGGTCTTGATTCCGCGCAGGGCCTTAGACCTCTGCAGTCGGAGGGCGACCCGATCCTGACGATAGCTTCTCACTTCTTCGTAGAGCTTTCCCTTCCGCTGTTTCAATGCCCGGATTATGGTCAGGGCTGCGAGCATCGAGTCCCTGCAGTAGTTGAATGACACGTCTATCAGCCCCCCGCTGCTCCCCTCTCCGCCGAACCTTGCGTCGTTCTCAAGCATCATCCCGACGACGTTGGCCTCCCCAACCTTCGACCTGAACACGCGGGCGCCTGCCGCTGCCGCCACTTCGTCGACCGCTTGTGTGGTGTCGACAGACACGACCACCTTCTTCTCTCCGGTCTCCCTCAGGGTCTGAGAGAGCGCCAATGTCAGCATGTAGTCGCCTGTCCTCTTGGTTCCGGAATCGTCCACGATTGCCAGCCTGTCTCCATCACAGTCGAATCCGAGCCCCACATCGCACCTCCTTGCCTTCACCATCTTCCGAAGGAGAACGAGGTCGTCACTGGTCGGGTCGATCTTTCGGTTGAACACGCCACAGGAATCGTTCAGCGATACAGTCTCGCAGCCTAGCCTCGTCAAGAGCTGAACCGCGTGCATTATCGCCGCTCCTCCTCCCAGGTCCAGGGCAACCCTCACTCCCTCGCAGGATTCCTCTCCGAACCTCTCCACGAGGTCTTCCACATACCTGGTTCGGGTCATCCTCCTGACCAGGCCCTCCCCGAACGCCTGTGACTGGCTCGGCTCGACCTTGACTGCCGCGTCGAAGGCGCGCGCATCCACCCCCTTTCCGTCTACGACGAACTTGAGCCCGTTGTATTCGGGCTCGTTGTGCGAAGCGGTCACCATCACTGCCGGCTTCCTCCTGGAGAGGCTCTCACGGAAGAGCGCAGGGGTGGAGATGACGCCGAAGTCCATCACGCCCGCTCCGCGGGCCAGGATTGCACCCGCGACCGCCCTGCTCATGGCCGGACCGGTGCTCCTCGTGTCCCGGGCCAGCAAGATATCGGCAGACCTCACTGCACCAGCGAAATTGCCTGCGAATCGCGCCACGTCTGCGAGGGACATGTCCTGATTCAGGACCCCTCTCACCCCGCTCACTGATGTTATCATCCGGTTCCCCCCGCTTGTTAGAGAAAGAGTAACATAAAGTAAAGTGTTTTTGAGCTGGGTGGTTTTGATTCTGGTTCGGATTCCAGAGTAGCGTATTGCGGGTCAGAGGCTTTAGAGTCAAGCGAGGGACCGACATAGGGGAATACAAGCTGACCGACGCATTCGTGGGTCTCGAATCGTCCCCTTCCCTCATCAAGGTCTTCGGTTCGAAGACAGAGATGGCCAAGATACTCCGCCACCTTAAGCTGCGGGTCGAACAGAGCGACTCCGGTCTCTGGCTCGACAGAGCCACAGGCACCATCTGTGTCGGATACAGGCACCTATCCTCTGCGAAGTCCGATTTCCTTTATCTCGACGTCATCCACGTTCTGGTGCACGTGAAGCAATTCCTCGAAGGGAGGGAACTCTACGACCAAGCTTTCGAATACGTCGAACGACCGACCGAACTCGAGGCTTACAGGTGCACGGTGGCTGAGGCTCGCAGAGTGGGGATGAAAGAGGAGGAGATCCGGAGGTACCTCAGGCTGGACGCTGCCGACGACTCAGAGTTCGGCAAGCTGATGGAAAAGATAGGCGTGAGAGCAAGGCGCTGAAACCCCGGCGTTTTCAGCGCGAAAACAAGCTCAGAGCTTCTTTGAAGGGATCCCCGGCTTCACCAGGCCGCTGAGGTCGAGTATCCTGTCGATCTCCTTGGGGGCGAATCCGAGGTCTTTCAAGGCGCTCCTGATCGGGACCCCCTTGGCGAGTTGCTTGCCGACCACCGCCGCCTTGTCGTAGCCGATCTTGGGAGAGATGATGGTGATTAGGGCTGGGCTGCTCTCCGCGTACTTCCTCCCTTTCTCCTTCGAGGGGACGACGTTGTCGACCACCAGCGATGCCATCTTCCTGAGCGCTTCCGAAAGCAGCTTCGTCTGCAGCACGAGGTTGTATGCCATCAACGGGACCCCCATCGTCAGTTCAAACTCTCCTAGCGACGCGGCGAGGTTGTTCGCGCTGTCCAAACCTGCCACCTCTGCGCAGGCGAGCAAGGCGCTTTCCACTGTGACCGGGTTTGTCTTTCCCGGCATTATGCTGCTCCCCGCGACTTCTTCCTGCGAGGGGATGTCGATCTCTCCGAGTCCGGTCAGCGGCCCGGAGAACATCAGCCTCACGTCCTGGCACAGCCTGTACAGGTCGACCGACACGCTCCTCAGCGCAGCGCTGAGAGACGACACGTCGGTGAGGAGCCTCGTCGCCCTGAACCTGCTCTTCGCGACCCTGAATCCGAGGCCCGTCTCCTTCGCCAGCTCCTTCGCCACCATCGCCCCGAAGGCGGGGTCTGCGTTGAGCCCGGTCCCTACAGCCGTCCCCCCGATCGGCAGGTCCAGCAGATACCGCATCGCATCCTCGACGAACTTGGCATCTCTGTCGAACGCGTCCGCGTAGGCCCCAAATTCCTGCCCCATTGTCACAGGGAGGGCGTCGCGCAGGTGCGTCCTTCCCGACTTGTAGACCCCAGAGGTCTTCTTCGAGAGGGCTGCGAGACTCGCAACAATGCCGTCCAAGGCCGGAAGCAGGTCCCTGTCCACAGCGTACGCAGCCGCGACCCTCACCGCAGTCGGTCCGACGTCGTTCGAAGACTGACTCATGTTGACGTGGTCGTTCGGGTGGACCTTGCTTCCCATCTCCGCAGAAGCGAGCTCGGCGAGCAGTTCGTTGGCATTCATGTTCAGTCCTGTCCCCGAGCCTGTCTGGAAGACGTCTACCAGGATCTGGTCGTCATGGGCTCCTTCCATCAGTTCCTTAGCCTTCGCCTGAATGACCTGTCCCATCCCCTTGTCGAGTAGACCCAAAGTCACGTTCGACTTCGCGGCGGAGAATTTGATTGCCCCTATCGCCCAGATTACCTCACGCGGGAAACGCGTCCCAGTACTCAGAAAGACCCTCTTCGACCCCTCTACGTACTTCATAGAACCGGCGCGAAAAGCATCTGCTCTTAAGCCTACTCCCGAAATCTGCTCTCGGTACCGGGTGCCGAAGTGGCGCTAGCCAACCACCGGAACGGGGAATCCTCCGAAGGAGTCGTTTCTTCCGAGCCGATGCCTTGCTATCAGCTAGTGTCCGCCGCAGCCACACGCCTCGGCGTGCACGTTGGGGTTCTCTATCTCGAACCTGGCGGTTTGCCTTAATTGTTCATGGGGCCTAATCTCTAGGAGCGAAACCCCAACCATGCCCCCCAAACCCTGGCTCTACCGGCAGCGGCTCGAGTCCCTTCTCCAGCACAGGTCCGTCCAGGACTGGCTCGGCAGGACCCCGAAGAAGACGGACTTCTACATCTTCCAGGCATACCTGAAGTGGAGGAAGGAGAAGGGCCTCGACGAGGACCCGGACAAGTGGATCGAAGAGTGCCTGAACGGGAACAACCTCACCCTGGTCAAGCACCTGCGGACCCTCCTCGAGTGGGCCCAGGGCCCCTCCCTAGACGGCCTCGCCGACATTTCCAGGATTAGGTACTACTGCGTGATCAGGGCCTTCTACCGGAAGAACTTCGTCTCCCTCCCGGAAGCGAACATCAAGGTCAGGAGGGAAGCATCGGAGGTGAGCCAGCAGGTCACGGCGAACCAGTTCGACGCCATGCTCCGGAAGGTGCTGGCAGCGGGCCGTCTCTCCGTCAGGGACCGGGCGATCATGCTGACCATGAGGCAGGGAGGGATGGACGACTCGACCCTGGCGCTGTCCTTCAATTTCGTCGGGTTCCCGCAGCTGGCCAGGCATTTCGGGACCCCTGACCCGTCCGAGTGGGACGAGACCAAGGTCCCGGTGAAGGTCGACCTACTGAGGTCCAAGACCGACTACCGGTACTTCACGGGCCTGCACAGGGACGCGATTACGGCCCTGAAGGACTACCTCGCCGTCCGGGGGATCCCCCGGCCCGGGCAGAGCCGTAACCTGAAGAGCCTCCCCACCTCGGAGCCGCTCTTCCTCAGCCAGGCGGGAGGCCCCATCTCCCCGGAGGCGGTCGGGGTGATCTACAACGAGTCGGGGAAGAGGGCCGGGATCAACGTCAGGCCTGAGGGGAGGTTCGACCACCACACGGGGGCGAAGATTCGCTACCCCTTCCACGGGCATGAATGCCTTCCGCCGGATGAGCCCATCATGACAGCAGAAGGACTCAAACAGATAGGGACGGTGCAGCCCGGCGAATTTGTCTTGACCCACAAAGGCAGGTTCAGACGGGTGACGCGCACCTTCCGCCGAGATTATTGCGGCCCGATTCTCCGCCTGAAGACGACCCGAACCAACAGAACCTTGTGGGTAACCCCAGAGCACCCGTTGTTGACTCGATATGTGCATGCTTCGACCTCTGGCGGCAGGTTCGCAAGGCTGTTGGATGCTTTCCAATGGGTGAGAGCAGGGGACCTGAGGGTCAAGGGAAAGACCAACCGGGGACACTATCTTGTTTATCCAAGGATGACTGAAACGAAAGACATCGGCTTCATCGAATTCTCCTTCCAATGGCACCGAGGGCACGGTAGGTATGTGACGAGAACTGCGAGAATACCCATCGACGAGGACGCGATGGTGATAATGGGGTACTTCCTCGCGGAAGGGAACGTCAACAAGAATCTCGTCAGGTGGACCTTCGGAAAAGACCTCCGGGAGTATCTGTATGCGTCTGAGACTATGAATGCCCTAGCACGATGGGGAAAGAAACCCACACTATGTTTCTCCAAGACCTCGGACAGCTGGGGCGTATCCCTCTCTGACAGGGCGCTCGCATTCTTCCTGAAACTGCATTTCGGCAAGGGCGCGAAGTGG
>CAYYYU010000015.1:0-4609 GCA_964476175.1 uncultured Nitrosopumilales archaeon | reverse complement strand
GCCCCTGAATCATCCCCAGCCGCCATTGGCGACAGAACTGAGCGGGCGAATTCGTGGAACGAGTCTTCAGAGAAGATGTCCAGTCCCGGGGGCGCAGCGTCTCGAAGCAGCTTCAGCGCCACCATGCCTCTCGCGAGTACACCAGCCGGAGGTGGGGAGACGACTGTGCCGCTCCCCAAACTCCCGCGGTAGACCCTCGCGCCCCCGGTTTCCACAGAGCCCATTTCGAAATCAAGGCCGTCCTTTCTGACGCCGCACCTTTCGTCGGCCCTGATGGCCTCGTCGAGACGCCCGCCTGCAGCCAAGTTGACTGTCATGGGGGACCGCAGTCTTCCGTTCAGTAACAGGACGAACTCACCCGCAGCCTCGACGTAGACCGAATTCTGGAACACCCGCGTCACCCTTCCCTCGGAGGCGCTCGAAAGAACGACTTGCGCCAGCTCCCCGAGGTCAGTGGCTTTCAGGTTCAAACTCCATACTTGTCTACGTAGGCCCCGAACGCGTCCTTGAAGACCTCCATCGGGAAGGTGATCGTCCCGGCCCCCACCTGCCCGATCCCCGCCTTCCGGTGCGCTATCCCGGTGTTTATCGTCGGCGCAATCCCAGTCTTCAGGACTCGTCTCACGTCTATGCCTGTCGGCGTCCCCTTGAAGTCGAGAAACGGGATCAGGAAGTGCTTGTGCTTCGCGTGAGTTATCTCGTACATCCTGTTCGTGACGTCGGTCGCTGCCTGGACGCTCCCCCCGACCCACGACACGATCGCAGGCGCCGTGGCCATCGCGAACCCGCCGAACCCCGCGGTCTCGGTTATCGAGCTGTCCCCTATGTCTGGGTTCGCGTCCGCCTCAGTGAAACCGGGGAACCAGAGGCCCTTCGGCACAGGGGCTCTAGCAGTGAACCACCTGTTGCCGAGTGAGCTGACCCATATCCCGGCGTCAGTCCCATTCCTCGACATCACAGTCACTATCGTGCTGTGCTCCACCCCGTGCCCGGCTGCGGTCATCGCCTTCGCCGCGGCCATCCCCATGTTCAGCATCGTGAAGTTGTTCTCGTCGATGAACTTGCTGACTTCGGAGAGGGTCCTGCCGTCGTATCCGCTCGTCACCAGGTACGCCGAGATCTGCTTCGCGAACAGGGCTGTTGTCGCCACATACCTGTTGTGACAATCGTCCCCCATTGTAAGGGCTTGAGCGATCAGAGGCTTTAGCGGCAACCCTCCACTAGCCTTCACCATCTCCTTGACCGTCGCTTGGAGGACCGGTGCCATGACGTCGGACATCCACCGCAGCCTCTTCAGGACGTCGTCGCTGTATGCCCCGTATCTCAGTACCTTCCCGACCCCTTCGTTCATGTTTGAGTAGGTCTTCCTCCCGAACTTCCTGTCGACCAGCTCGTACACCGGCATGCTGGGGGATATCACCCCGGCCATCGGTCCGACTGCGTCATGATGGTGGGCAGGTTCCAAGCGTATCTCGCCTTCCTCCACCTGCCTTTCCGCCTGCGTCGCGGTCTCCGCCCATCCTTCGTAGATCGCGGCACCGATGATGGCTCCTCTGAGAGGTCCGCTCGCGTCCTTCCAGGCTATCGGGGGGCCGGCATGCAGAAGCGTCTTCTTCATCCCCTCTATCTTCTTGTCAGCCGGCGCAATGTCCACCCACGCCGGCTCTGAATCCATCATCCTCTCGACCGACTCCGTGTTGGCCCTCTCGACTTCCTCCTTTGAGACTGTCAAAATGCGTCGTGCCTCGAACCCCTTCAGGCCGTTAAAACGTTTCCAAACCCACAAGGTTTATCACGAGTTGGGGGTGCGTTTCAGTCCAGTTGTCAGTGGTCAATGCGGTCAAGAAGAACTTCTTCCGCGACTCGCTTCAACTGATGAAACTCACAGAGGAGGCAAAGAAACTCACTGGGGTCGAAGACGCAGTGGTCGCCATGGGGACTGAGACCAACAGGCGTCTGCTCCAGGACCTCGGGCTCCTCGGCGCTGAAGGCAAGGGGGCCGGAGAGGGGGACCTCATCCTTGCAGTCCGGGTGGCCTCGGGCTCCGACTGGCGGAGCGTAATACAGGCTGTGGATCAGATGGTAATGTCCCCTCCCCAGGCTTCTGAGGGGCAGAAGGCGCCGACCTTCCACAGCATCGACGCTGCCTTGGACGGTCTGCCGGGTGCCAACCTTGCTGTGGTCTCAGTCCCCGGAAACCAGGCATTCGAACCCTCCATGGAGCTCCTGCGCAAGGGAATCCACGTCCACCTCTTCAGCGACCACGTCCCTAGAGAGGAGGAGGCGGAACTGAAGAAGTACGCGAGTTCGAATGGGCTCCTCGTCTTGGGGCCGGGCGCGGGGACCTCGATAATCGACGGCGTCGGGCTCGGGTTCGCGAACGCAGTCAAGAGGGGAAGCGTCGGGATCGCGGCATCCGCAGGGACCGGGATCCAGGAGGTCTCAGTCCTCCTCGACAGGGTCGGACTCGGGGTTTCTCACGCCCTTGGGGTTGGGGGTGCAGACGTCTCCGAGCAGATCGGTGGCTTGATGATGAAGGACTGCATCGGGCTCCTCGAGAGAGACGGTGCCACCCAGGTCATCATGGTGGTGGCGAAGACGCCCGCCGACGCCGTGATGCGCGGGGTGATGGGTTACGTTGAGAACCAGACCAAGAAGCCCGTCATCGCCTGCTTCCTTGGGCTCAATGCGCCTCGGAGCCCGCAGGAGCGAATCCGCTACACCAAGACTCTGCATTCTGGGGTCTCGACCGCGGCCGCCCTGGTCGGAGGGGACGCGCAGGAGCAGTTCAAGGAAAAGGTGTCTGTAGGGATGAACGAGCTCACAGAAAGGTCGCGGAGCCTTTCGTCGAAGCTTGCACCGGGGCAGAGATATCTACGGGGTCTCTACAGCGGCGGCACGCTCGCGCACGAAACCCTCCTCATACTGAAGGAGCTCGTGGGGGAAGGCTACAGCAACACTCCGCTTTCGAGCAGTTTCGGGCTGCCAGATCCCAGCGTGAGCAAGGAGAACAGCATAGTCGACCTCGGAGACGAGTTCTTCACCTCAGGCAGGGCCCACCCTATGATCGACCCGACCCTCAGGAGGCTCAGAATCCTCCAGGAGGCCAAAGACCCTTCGGTGGCGGTCATCATGCTCGACATAGTCCTTGGCTACGGCTCAGCCCAGGACCCAGGCGGGGCGCTGGTGGGGGCAATCGAAGAGGCAAGGAAGGTCGCAAAGGAGGGGGGACGGGGCCTCGTGGTTATGGCCCACGTCTGCGGCACTGAGGCCGACCCTCAGTCACTCGAGAGGCAAAGCGAGAAGCTTTCGAAGGTCGGGGTAGCACTCTTTCCGAGCAATGCGCAGATGGCAGTCGCCTCGGCGCTCGTCGTAGGCGGGGACAGGGCTTTGGCCCGGCTGAAGAAGGGGTGGGGGGAGCTCCTTGGTCAAGACTGATTCAGGAGGACCGCTGCTGGGCTCCGAACTCGTGGTGCTCAACTTGGGCCTCGACATCTTCAGAGAGGCACTCGAGAGCCAGAACGTCAGGTGCGCTCAGGTCGACCTGCTGCAGCGCCCGAAGCTGGAGAAGAAACTGGCCCAGGCCCTCGACGACCTACTCTGAGGCGCCTGCCCAGTTCCTATCGACTCTGCCGTTCCGCGGCCTTTGCCCGTCCGGCCCCCGCCGGACCTAGAACTCGATCTCGATCTTCGAGGTGGGCTTCAGCGGCTTCGTAGCGTCAAGGACGCTCTTGGAGACGGGCCTGGTTCCGAGCCAGTTCTTCTCCTTCGCGAACGGCTTGACGTACTGCTCCCACTGCTGCCTGTTGATGTAGAAGATTCTCGCCCCGCCCAGCTCGTGCTGCATCTCGGGCCACGGCTTGGTGACGTGTTGGAACCTGAAGCCGAGCCTGAACCCGAACGGGCTCTCGAAGGTGGCCCACCATTCGTTGACCCCGACCACGTCGAAGGCATGCTCTATCTTCGAGAGGTACAGGATGACCCCCACCCTTTCCGCCCTCTTCAGAACCAGAGTGTGCAGGCTCACAGCGACATCCTTGTCCCAGAACCTGTGGTCAACCAGCCCCACGAGTTCACCGTCCTTCTTCGTGGCGACTATCACGTACGTGTCCTTGAGCCTGTTCTGGTGCCACGCCAGGATCTCGGCGTACGTCCTCGTCCCGACCAGATGATAGAAGTCCTTGTCGTACTTCGAGTCGATCAGAGGCTTCAACGACTGCAGAATCGCAGGCGCCTCGCTCTTCTCGGCTGCTCTTACTATGATCTGTTCTCCGTTCTTTAGGGCATAGGTCTTCGGCGGGAACGGCTTCTGAAACGCCGGGTCGTCGGGGATTCCGCCGAGAAAGCCTTCGATCTCCTCCACTGAGAATGTGAAGTTGTCGAACGAAATCGGAACCAGTGGTCTTACCATATCGAAAAATCCTGCCCGGACCGTTTAAAGTGTTTTTGCCTAATCTCGAACCAAGACTTCATCCGCCGCTGCCGAGACTCCCTGCTGCCGGGGTCTACTGTCTGATTCTTTCTGCGATTGGCTTGGGACCCATCGAATAGGCCTTCGACGCGTCTGCGACTGCTTCCTTGATCTGGTTGTACGTACCGCACCTGCAGA
>CAYYYU010000014.1:0-39186 GCA_964476175.1 uncultured Nitrosopumilales archaeon | reverse complement strand
AATCCCACCGGGCCCGCTATGAATCAGCTCGATTTAGACTTCTTTTACAAGAATCAGTTAGAATTAGGTTATTTCACAGGTGTTTCACTTATGTGTAACGCGGGTTCAAATCCCGGCGACCGCACAAGACCGGTGAGCCTGTCTACTGGAAGGTTTATTAGCAGATGGTTATACATGTATAACCGTGCAGGCCAAGTCCAAACTGAAGAAGTGGGGAAACTCCTACGGTGTGGTCGTCCCCAAAGAGATAGTCGAGAAAGAAGGGCTGCGTGAGGGCGAAGTGGTGGAGATATCCGTGAGGAAGGCAACCGAGGTGAATCGCCTATTCGGAAGATACCCGTTCAAGGACCTACAATCCCAGAAAGACGCCATGAGAAAGGGCTGGCGCTGAGTGCCGGCCCGCTTCTTCTACGACAGCTACGCAGTTCTGGCGTTCACAAGCGGTAACCAAGCCTACAGGGAATACTTCGAGAAGAACGACGGCGTCTTGACGAAGCTCAACCTGCTAGAGGTATTCTACAGGTCCCTGGAGCAGTTCGGCTTCAAGGCAGCATCCGACATCTTGGACACGTTCTCCAAGTACCTCGTCGACTTCGGACTGGAGGACATAGCCGGTTCGATGAAGACGAGACTGGAACTCAAGCGCGAGGGTCGTGATGTTTCCTACGCTGATGCCCTCGGGTATTTCCTGTCTCGAAAGATGGGGATCAAGTTCCTGACGGGAGACAAGACTTTCCGGGGTCTGAGCAGCGTGGAATACGTGGTATGAAGAAGCTGGGGGCGGAGAGGGTTTGAACCTTGAGCCTATCGTGTTGACCCAGCCCTGTTGGAGCCGGGACCAAAGACCAGCATGGTTTTCCAACTGGAATCCCCTCAATTCGAGTCCGTTTCTGACACGGTTTTCCAAACAAATCCCACCGGGCCCGCTTCGTTTCACTCCAGACCCTCCGGCGCGTAGTCGATCCACCGACTGCGGGATTCTGATTCTCAGATGGGATCCTGGAGACTGAACTCACCTCGCTGACGACCGGGGTGACCACGCAGTTTGAGAATGAAAGCGGCTTGCCGGTCGCCGTAGCAACGGCTACCTGCGAATGTATAGCAGTAACCAAGCCGATTGGACTTCGCGGTCGTAAAATTCCTGTTTTACCTTCGGAATTTCGTTGATGCGGTCTTCGGATACAGGCAGCAGGCCGCTGCCGTGGAAGTAGTACACCATCTTGCCTCGGGGCTTCTCGTTTTGTGTCCTCATTTTACTCAACCAAATCAGGATTTGGCCTGTTATTAAACCCTCCGTTTGGTTAAGCAAAGAGATTATATATACAATGAAATATAGCGTTGTATAGACCAAACGTTGAGAAGCGTAAAGTATGTCAGAGACCCGAGAGCCTTTGAGGTGATCGCAGACGAGACCCGCCGAAAAATCATCTACCTTCTCAGGGCCAAGGAGATGACGGTGAGCCAACTGGCGGAGTCGCTTAACCTGACCCCTCAAGCGATCTACCACCAGGTCAAGAAGCTGCTTGACGTCGGCCTCGTCGAGGTCGCGAAGGAGGAACGTGTCGACCACTTCATTGAGACGTACTACAGGGCCACCGCCGAAGTCTTCGAGTTTCAACACGGTGTGGCTGACCCCGCCCAAGCCGCGAAAGAACTAGCCGAGTCCCTCGAGGCTCTCGCGCGGGTCGGCGTCGACGTGAAGGTGAACGCCGAGCTGGTCGACAAGGCGTATGCCATCGAGACGCGGTTGGAGAACGTGGGACTTCGCCCGGACCTGGAAGAGAAACTGGCGCAGCTCGGTGACGTGGGTTTCATCACAAAGCAGCACGCCCACAAGTTCGCCCAGCTCGTGACCATGAGCGACAAGGAGTTCGAGGCCAAGATGGCCGGTGAGAGGAAGCTCAGGGAGCTCCTGAGGTCTGGCCTTAAGGGGTCGGCGAAGGATCCAACCAAGTGAGTCCGAAGATTCTTCACGGGACGAGCTCCTTGCCTGCTATGAGATGAAGTCTGCCGAGAGAGCGCGCGTGGCTGGAAATGGCCGCCCCGCGCTTGAACCGGCGGAAGCCTGGCCGACGGGACCGCCGAGTCTTTCTGCATAATTGCTTGCAACGTTCTTAAATGGCGAATCGACTCGCGTCGTGATGACTGCCCCAGGTTCGAGCGCGAATGAGGACCTTCCTCGCTGAACTCGACAGGACGGGGGAACTTGCCCATGTGAAGCGAACGGTCTCGACCGTCCACGAGCTGGCCGCTGTGGCGAACAAGCTAGACGGCAAACCAGTCCTCTTTGAGAACATCAAGGAATCAGATGGGTACAGGGTGGCCGCCGGGGTCTGCGGCACAAGGGGCCTTCTGGCGAGAAGTCTGAACCTCAGCGAAGACCTGCTGCTGGAGAAGGTGCTTGAAAGCATTGAGAATCCGAAGCCATTCCGGACGGTGGCGAAAGCGCCCTGTCAGGAGGTGGTCGAAGACAGCGTCGACCTCTACAAGATTCCCATCTTGACCCACTGCGAACGCGACGGCGGACCCTATGTGACTGCGGGCATAGTCGTCGCGAAGGATGTGGAGTTTGGGTACAACGCAAGCTACCACAGGCTCATGCTGCTCGGAAGGGACCGGGTGGTGGCGAGAATCCTGCCGCGCCATCTGGACGAGTTCATCAAGCGAGGCAATAGAAACGTGAGCATCTCCATCGGGAACCATCCTGCCTTCCTGTTTGCGGCTGCAGTCTCGTGTGAGATCGGGAAGAGCGAACTGGCCATAGCAAACGCGCTGAGGGAGATGAGTTTCGTGAAGTGCATGACGAACGAGGTCGTGGTGCCGTCCGAGTGCGAATTGGTCCTCGAAGGGGTCGTGACGGACGAGTTCGTGGACGAGGGGCCGTTCCCGGACATAGTGGGGGCGTACGACATTGTCCGAAAGCAGAGGGTGATCAAGATAAACCGGGTGACTCACCGGAGAGACCCGATCTACCAGGCCATCTTTCCAGGAGGAGCGGAGCACAGGCTCCTGATGGGGACACCGCGCGAGGCGACCATCTACCGAGAGGTCAGCAAGGTCTGCAAGGTCGTGGACGTCCGCCTGACCGCAGGAGGTTCTTCCTGGTTGCACGCAGCAATAAGAATCAGAAAGGAGAACGAGGACGACGGCAAGAGGGCGCTCGATGCGGCCTTCCGCGGGCACCGAAGCCTGAAGCATGCGGTCGTCGTCGACGAAGACGTCGATATTCGGGACCCGTCCGCTGTGGAATGGGCGGTGGCCACCAGGGTGCAGTTGGACGAGGACCTGACCCTCAGGCCCGGTGAGTTCGGCTCCTCGCTTGACCCATCAGCCGACCAGGTCACCCGGAGGACCTGCAAGGCTGGGGTCGATGCGACCATAGGGTTGAACGTTTCAAGGGAGCCGTTCCTGAGGTCGAAGGTCCCCCGCGAAGACGAGATTCGGTTGGAAGACTACCTGAAGTAGACCTGAGATGTTCCTCTCAAGAGAAGAAGAGCGGATCCTCGCCGGCGAGGAAGGCCATGCGGCAAAGAAGAGCATGGAAATCCTGGTGGCCCTCGGGAAGATCTACGGCGCCAGGAGGCTGGTCAAAGTCTCCAGCGTACAGGTGTCGGGCGTTTCGTACAAGAACCTGGGGGACGCGGGGATAGAGTTCCTGACGGAGCTGGCAGAGGACGGCAGGGCTCGGGTGAAGAGCACACTCAACCCGGCAGGGATGAGCCTCACCGACTGGCAGTCGCAGGGAGTCAGCCCTGACTTCGCACGGAAGCAGTTGGAGATCATCGACGCGTATAGGAGGCTGGGGCTGGAGACCACCTGCACCTGCACCCCCTACTTGGCAGGGAACGAGCCAGGGTTTGGCGAGCACATTGCTTGGAGCGAGAGCTCGGCCGTCGTCTACGCCAATTCAGTGCTCGGTGCGAGGACCAACCGGGAAGGGGGGCCGAGCGCCCTCGCTGCGAGCCTCACTGGGAGGACCCCCCTCTACGGTTACCATCTGGACAAGAACAGACTCCCGACGCTGGCTGTCGAAGTGGATGCTGAGTTGGAACACACAGAGGACTTCTCGGCGATGGGCTATTTCGTAGGCAGGATGGCCAAGAACGGGGTCCCCTTCTTCAAAGGGGTCAAGAGGGCTGGGGTAGAGGAGCTCAAGACGCTGTCGGCCGCGCTGGCGAGCTCCGGGGGGGTGGCGATGTTTCACATCGAGGGGCTGACGCCAGAGTCAGAGGTAGGGCCAGGGAGCTCGGAGAGGACAGCATTCACGGAGGGCGACCTGAAGGAGGTGACTGCGCAGCTGAACGACTCCGGAAGGCCTGACTTTGTTTCTGTGGGATGTCCTCACTGCTCGCTGGACGAGCTCGCCACGATAGCCAGGTTGCTCAGGGGCCGGAAGGTCACCAGGGAATTCTGGGTCTGTTGCAGCCGTGAAGTGAAACGGCAAGGGGACGCCAGCGGGTACTCGGGAGTAATCGAAGACAGCGGGGCGAAGTTCGCGTGCGACACCTGCATGGTCGTCGCCCCTGTGGAGGAGATGGGGTACAGGGTTGTCGCCACCAACTCGGCAAAGGCGGTCCATTACCTCAGGAACAACGGCCTGCAGGTCCGGTTCCTCACGCTAGAGAACTGTGTAATGGAGGCCACGAGGTCCGATTGAGACTCAGAGGGAGAGTCATCTGCCAAGGGGTTGCGGAAGGGGACGCCCTTGTTACCTCTCAGCCGCTGTCTTTCTACGGCGGAGTAGACCCCAGCACAGGGAAAGTCATCGAACGCGGGCACGAGCTTGAGGGGGAGTCGGTGAGAGCCAGGGTGCTGGTCTTCCCGTATGGGAAGGGGTCGACCGTGGGTTCATACATACTGTACAGGCTGCGAAAGGAGGGGACGGCTCCCTCGGCCATAATCAACGAAAGGTGCGAGACCATAGTCGCAGTCGGGGCAATCATCTCCAACATCCCCTGCGTCGACAGAGTCGACATAGGAAGGATCCCTGCAAACGCACACGTCAAGCTGGACGGCTCCACTGTGCTGCTCTAGGTCGGAAGAGCGTGGCACTTCAGCCACGGATTTCAGTGGGCCCGCGACTGATCCCGGTCGGGAGCGCCCTGCCAGCTGCGGTAAAGGTGATGCTCCACCCCGAGGGCGTCAAGGGCCTTGCCCACGATGTGGTCCACGATATCGCTGATTGAACTTGGCTTGTGGTAGAATGCAGGCATAGCAGGCAGAACCACTGCACCGGCCCGCGCGACCGTGACCATGTTTTCGAGATGGATGAGGGTCAAGGGAGTCTCCCGGACGACGAGGACCAGGGGGCGTCTCTCCTTCATGGTGACCTCTGCCGCTCGGAGGACGAGGTTCTCGGCGTAGCCGCTTGCGATTCCGCCCAGCGTCTTCATGCTGCATGGGATCACCACCATCCCGTCAGTGTGGAACGACCCGCTTGCGAGCTTCGAGGTGATGTCGTCCACCTTGTGGGTCACCGAGGCGAGCGCCTCGACCTCTGCTATGTCGCGGGTGGTTTCGAGCCGGATCGTCTCGTGGGCGGCCGCGGTCATTATCAAATGCGTCTCGATTCCGAGTTCCCTGAGGACCTCCAACGCGCGGATACCATAGACCGAACCGCTGGCACCGGAGATTGCTACGACAAGACGCATTTGCGAGTTGACCCGGTGCCGTCTATTAAAGAGACAACCGGGAGTTTACCTCGCTAAGTGCAGGCTGAACTGAATGCATGGCCGTTCAAAATCGTTTATTCGTCGTTCAAGAGCGCTGGATTAACTCAAGCACGTCCGAAGAGTACTCGTTGAATAAAGTAGTGACCGTAGCTGTGGTCGTACTGCTGGCGACGCTCGCGTTGTCGGCATATGCATACACAGTCTACCTACCAGGCCTATCCAATTCATCCAGCCAATCCAACTCGAACACCTCTAGCGGGACCACGAGCACAAACGGACTCGGGGGCCCAGGCACAGCATCCCTCAACATCTACCTAACAGACAAACCGCCTTCCAACACGACTATGAAGTACCTGCTGGTGAATGTAACGAGCGTCACCCTAAGGTACGAAGGGAACTCATCGGGCTCACAGACTTCGACTACGTCCACGTCAAGTACAGGTTCGTCGACTTCGTCAACCACCACGAGCACGACAAGCACTACAGGCACAAGCGAGCAAACAGAAAGCCAGTTCACCTACAACGTGTCGAGTTCCATCGGCACGAACCTCAACCTGACCCGCCTCCAAGGAAACAAGATTCTCCTAGGGGCCTCGAAGATCCCGTCGGGTAACGTCACGGGGATCGTCTTCCACATCACGGGAGCAATAGCCTTCTACAATGACAGCACCTCGAAGCAGTTGAAGGTGGTCGCGGACGGCAAGCTGATGATCCCCGTCGCCTTCACGGTTCAGAGCAACGGGACTGTCGACCTGACCATCGACATCACCCCGAACAGCATCCACACAAGCCAGGGCCAAGCCAGCGTCCTCACTCCAGTCATACACGTGGCGGCTGTGAGCTCAGGCTCTCACGGCACGACAACCGAAACGAGCGAGACGTCTGAGAGCGAAACGTCGTCTAGCAGCACCAGTACATCGACGACAACCACGACAACAACATCATCGTCTACGTAGATTAGAGAGGGTCTTCGGACCCTGCTCTCCTTTTTCTTCTGAGCCTTTTGGGCGCTTCAGAACCCTGCGGGTGTCCCGTCCCCTCTGGCGTCGCAGACCGCCTTCCGCCAGCGGGTTGAAATCTCGACCCCCTGGCAAACCCCTGTCTTCCCCGGCATGGGGAGCCTCTGGACATCATACTTGGAAGGGTCCAAGCCCTCGTACCCTGCTTCCACAAGGAGAGACCTGCCCCCGCTCCAGAGGAATCTGGGGTGTTCCACGGCCTGCTCCAAGGGCATCGAGTAGTCCACCAAGTTCGTGACGAAGAGGGTGTGCTGCATCGGTCTGTACTCCCCGCCGCTGGAACCTATGGCCAACCAGGGTCTTCCATCCCGCTCCAGGATGAGAGATGAGAGGGTGTGCAGTGGTCTCTTCCTCGGCTCCAGCTTGTTGGGTCCGGTGACATTGAAACCGGACCCACGGTTGTTCAGCATGATCCCGCATTCGGGGACGAACACCCTCGACCCGTAGTGATGAAAGAGGCTCTGGATCCCCGAGACGAGGTTTCCTTCTGAATCAGCGATCGAGAAGGCGGTCGTATCCCCACCCGAAACCCTGCCTCTGTAAGCCTCGCTGTCGTGAGGGACCGTCATGAACTCCCGAAAATCGAACCGGCCGAACCTCGGGTCACCAAGAATCCTGTCCCTCCTCGCGTATGCTGCTTCTGCCGCCTCCATTGTGAGTTCGATTCTTTCACGCGAGAAGGGACCGACGTTCTGAAGGTCCTCCTCTGAAAGGAGTTTCAGCATGAGAAGGCTGGTCGCCCCCATGCTGTTCGGCGGCGTTTCGTGCACCCTTGTCCCATTGTAGTCGAAGACGATGGGCTCCACCCATTCGGGTCTGAAGTCTGCGAAGTCGCTCTCGTCAGCCGGGACCCCGAGCGCCTGGAGGGTCGCCCTGATCTTCTCTGCGGGCCAACCCCTGTAGAACGCATCCTCGCCCCCTTCTGCAATCTCGTCGATCAGTCTTCCCAGGCTTTCTTGCTTTACCCACTCCCCCGGGAGAGGCGGCTTCCCGCTGGGGGCGAATATCCGTCTCGCTTCGCCAGGGAGCGAGTCGAAAGCCCCAGCCGTGGAGCGGCAGATGCCTTCTCCGGCCGGAAAGCCCTTGCTTGCGAGGGTCGACGCAGCAGAAAGTAGACCCTTGAACTCGAGTCTCCCAAACCTGGCGTGCATTGACGAAACCCCAGCGACCTGGCCGGGGACGACGCAAGAAAGTGGGCCATAGAGCGGGACCCTCGACTCGCCTTTCGATCTGATGAGTTCAAGGGTGAGCCCTGAAGGGGCCCAACCGCTCGAATTCAGGCAGTGTACCTTCCCGGACTTCGCCTCGTAGAACGTGACGAAGAAGTCACCACCGAGGCCCCCCGCAGGGTGGAAAGTCACGGACAGGGCATAGCTGATGGCGACCGCGGCATCGAACGCATTGCCCCCGTTTCTCAGAACGTCGTATCCGGCCAGCGTGGCGAGGGGTTGTTCGCTGGCCACAGCCGCATGCTCGGCGATGACTGTCTTGCTAAGTGCCAAGGGGCGGGGCGCAGCTGTCCAGCATTAATAAGAAGTGTAGCCGATTCTGAGCGAGTAGACCCAGCCCCTCTTTCCTAGAGGCGCGACCCGGGCGAAGCCGACGCCTTCGAAGAACCGGGGGTCCCGCTTCAGAGGAACGACGCAGAGGTTCCCCCTTCGACAGGGTAGGCCTCGACCCTCTCGACCCCGAGAGTCATCACCTCCCTTAAGTACGCAAAGGCAATCAAACAAGAAACATGGCGAAACCAAGCAATTGGGAGGCGGTGCTCATCGGCATTCTCAGCGTGGTGATAGGCCTTGTGGCGACCGTGCTTAGCGGCTCGATTTTCAACTTCTTCTTCGTGCCAATCGTCATCGCCGTCCTGTGGGACTACAGCAACAAACTGGATGATGTCAGGAAGAGGCTCTTCGAAGTTGAATCGAAGCTCCCGAAGGATGCGGCCACCGCGTCGAGCCCTTCTTGATTCCCAGTTCCGCTCCGTGCCGAGAACCTATTTATACGACGACGTCCCTTTACACAGATTCTCGATGTTGAGCAGAGGGCCATCGCGTAGCTTCTGTGCGGGGTGTGGCCAGTGAGCCAACTGGAGCTTGACGCAGTCCTTGGGACAGTGGAGAACCCCGTTCGAAGGAGAATCATAGCCAGACTGAGCCAGGAGCCCAACTATCAGCTTCAGCTCTCCAAGGAGCTGGGACTGAGCCAGCAGCTTGTTGCCAAGCACCTACTCACGATGGAAGGCGCTGGCCTGGTGAGCTCGAAGAAAGAGGACAGCCCGTGGGGGCCTCAGAGGCGGGAATACGTCCTGAGGAAGAGCGTCTCGGTGACGATCGACTTGGCTCCGAACCTCTTCAGGGCCCGGATGTTCTCGTTCGGTGCGCTCCCTGGAATGAAGGAGTCAGACGAGAACGCCCAGCTGATCGCTCAGGTCACAGACGTGCTGAGGTACCCGGACGGAGCAGCGAAAATCAAGCCTCTGGCCGAGATAGTCGGCAAGGTCGACAAGAAGCTGAAAGAGATGGAGGAGGAGCGGGCGGTCCTGCTGGCGCTGAGAAACATGGCGATTTGGGAGGCGGCCAGGGCTACGTCGTCGCTGGACACGGTGGACCGCAGGAAGGTACTGAGGTACATAGTCAACGAGCAGAGGGACAGCATCGGGGGGCTGTCGGCGTCGCTCGGCCTTCAACGGGAGGTCGTGGGCGACATCCTCGAAGAAATAGAGAAGGAATTTACTGCTTCACGCTAAAAAAGGAGAGAGGAGGGGTACTCCTCTACATTCCCAAGTTCGGGAAATCTGCTTGAGGAACGCCAAGCTGGCCCTGAAGAGTCCTAATTCGAGTCGCGTATTCCTTCATGCGTGCGTTGTCATTCTGGACTTTCGCGATCCGGTACCCCTTCCAGGCCTTCCTGAGGGCCCCCCATATCTGACCTTTTTGATATTGGGACATCTGCTTTCATCTCCTGAGCGGTTGATTGGCTATTTTGGAAGGGAAGTCTATTGTTGTAGAGCCCGTTATCAAGGGCCGCTACCCAGATGAGGGGGGTTATTGCCCCTCAGACCAGGGATCTCAGCAGCAGCCAGACGTTGCTCGGGTGTTCTGTCAGGCGCCTCCTCGAGTAGGCGAACCACCTGTCGCCATAGGGGAGGTACTCGAAGACCTTGTAGCCGGACTGAACGAGCTCGTCTTTCAGCTCGTTCCGGATGCCCTTCAGCATCTCGAAGCGAAACTCGACATGCTTCGACTCGGCCAGCTTCTTCGCCTCGTCGATGAGAGAAGAATCGTGCGTCGCTATCGCGAAGTCGTTCCCCCGTTCGAAGAGCACATGCATCAACTGGCTGTAGTTCTGCGCGACCTCGCGCCGGGAGGAATAGACCACGTCAGGGGGCTCCCTGTACGCTCCCTTCACCAGGCGGATCTTTGCCCCTTTGTCGAGCAGGCGAACCAAATCGGAGCTGCTCCTTTTCATGTATGACTGGAGAGCCAGTCCAAGTCGCGGGTGCTTTGCCAGTGCGTCTATGTAGATGGAGACAGTCCTCTCGGTGACTGCGGAGCCCTCCATGTCGACGAAAAGGGGTTGGTTGAGGGCCTGAGCATTTGCCGCGATCCTTTCCAACCTTTGGACCGCTCCTGAGTCGTCAGAGCCGAGGCCCAGCTGCGTCAGCTTGACCGACGCGAAGCCTTTGATTCCGTTCGAAGCGATGGCGGCCTGAAGCTTGAGATACTCTGCGACCTGTGTCTCTGCAGTGGCAGGGTCCCGGATCTCTTCTCCGAGAAAGTTGATTACGACCCCCAGTCCTTTCTTGTTTGCCCCCTGCGCGTCCGCAATGGCCGAATCCAGGTCGACGCCTGCGATCCATCGCCTTGCCAGCCGGAGCAGCAGGATTTCCTTGAGCCCCAAGCTGGCACGGCCAGCTTTCGTATAGCATATTAACAGTGCCCCTGATTGTCGTTGATGAGAATTATGTCTGAAAGAGTTTACCGGACAAGAATGGAGCGGCTGAGGAAGTCGCTTGCGGCCGAGGGGCTCGATGGAGCAGTGCTAGTCCCGGGGCCCAACCTTCGGCATCTTACGGGGGTCAACTCGCTGCTGCTTGAAAGACCGTTCATGCTTCTTGTCCCCGCCGAGGGGGAGACAGGGCTGGTCGCCCCGAAGCTGGAGGCAGGCCCTTACAAGGATTGCCCGGTTGACATGACGATACACGAATGGACGGACTCGGAAGGATGGGATGGGGCGATTCGGAGTGCCTGTGCCGAGCTCGGACCCAAGGGGAGGTGGGGGGTCGAGGGAAGGGTCCCATTCCTGTTCCTGTACCGGTTGATGAAACATGCCTCCCCGCGCTTTGACGACGCCGAACCGATCCTTCAGGGGCTTAGAGAGGTGAAGGACCCCGAGGAGGCCAGCCTGTTGAAGAGGTCAGCGAAGGTTCTCAGCAGGTCGTTCGAGGAGTTTCCAGGGTTGGTCAAGGAGGGGATGACGGAGCTCGAGCTGGGGCGGAGGGCGACCGAGGTGATCTATCAAAACGGGGCGACCAAGGTGGACGACCTGTTGGTCCAGTCGGGCCCGAGGGGGGCGGACCCTCATGGGCTCCCATCCTCGAGGAAGATACGAAAGGGGGAAGGCATCATTCTCGACATCTCCTCCACCTTCGACGGGTACTATGCTGACATCACAAGGACCCTCTGTCTCGGCGCTTCGAAGGAGTTGGAGCGGGTCTACGCAGAAGTCCTCGAAGCGGAAGAGCGCGGGATAAAGGCCGCAGCCGAAGGTGCCAGAGTCGGCACTGTCGATGGGGCGGCGAGGAACCACCTCACGAAGGTGGGGTTGGGGAGGTACTTCATCCACAGGACCGGGCATGGTCTGGGGCTGGAAGTGCACGAGGCCCCGTACATAGTCGAAGGCGGGAAGGAGAAACTCCGGAACGGGATGTGCTTCACAGTGGAACCGGGGGCATACCTGAGGGGCAAGCTCGGGGTCCGCATCGAGGACGACGTCCTGATGGAAAACGGAAGAGCCACGGAGATCACCACCACCCCGAAGGACTTTGGCTGGTGGAGGTAAGGCGGGGTGCGGACCGTCGTTTCTGCGTAGGACCGTGGCTCAGCCCACCGACTGCTTTTAAGAATCGGGCTGCCCCCAACCACCAGAATGAGGAACCTGGAAGTAGCCGAGCTCCTGGACAAGCTCGGCGAGCTGGTCGAAGTGAACGGTGAAGACCGGTTCAAGGTAATCGCCTACCACAGGGCAGCCACCAGCGTCAGGAACATGGACGAGGACATCGAACTGCTGCAGAAAGAGAAGAGACTTCAGGAGATCAAATACGTGGGAGAAGGGATAGCCAGGAAGATCGACGAGTACCTCATGACCGGGCGCCTCCGTCTGATGGAGGACTTGCAGGCGAGGGTCCCCCGCGGCGTCCCCGCTCTGATGAAGGTGCAGGGAATCGGGCCAAGGACTGCGTACAAGCTCTCTCGCACGCTGGGGATAACGAGCGTCGGCGAGCTGGAGAAGGCCCTGGAGAGCGGGAAGCTGGACGGTGAATTCGGTCCCACGGTCCGGGAATCCTTCAGAATCGGCATCCGGAAGATGCAGAGCTTCGAGAAGAGGATGCTGATTCCAGAGGCCGAGGGGACGTTCCAGAAGCTCGCGGCTTACTTCGGGGCTCTCGGAGTCCAAGTGGGCATGGCTGGGAGTCTGAGGAGGGGAAAGAGCACAATTGGCGACCTCGACCTGCTGTCGACCGACCCCAGAGCCATTGAGGCGACTGTGGAATGCCCAGGGGTGGAACAGGTCCTCGAAAGGGGCGAGAAGCGGACGAGCGTCAAGCTCAGGGAAGGGGTCCAAGTGGACGTACGGTTGTTCACTGAGGAGGAGTACGGAGCTGCGCTAGTGTACTTCACCGGGTCGAAGGATCACAACATCGCGCTGCGAAACTTGGCGATTAAGCAGGGTTGGAAGCTGAACGAGTACGGGTTGTTTGACAAAGCCGGGAGAAGGCTGGCGGGAGGAGCTGAGGATGGGGTATATGGCAAGTTGGGGCTACAATTCGTGCCTCCTGAGCTGAGAGAGAACAAGGGCGAGATCGAGGCGGCCGCGGAGGACAGGCTCCCGCATCTAGTGAGACTCGACGATGTGAAGGGGGATCTCCAGATGCACACGACCTGGAGCGACGGTGCTGACGAACTTGAGGCGATGGCACTCGCTGCGAAGGCGAGGGGTTACGAGTACATTGCGATCACAGACCATTCCGTCTCGGTCCGAGTTGCGAACGGTCTGTCGGAGGAGAGGTTCAGGAAGCAGTGGAAGGCGATCGAAGAGCTGAACGGGAAGCTGAAGCCTTTCAGGATCCTCAGGGGGGTAGAACTTGAAATCAAAGCTGACGGAACTCTTGACTTCGAGAGGAAGTTCCTGGATGAATTCGACATCGTTGGAGCATCACTGCACCAGAACTTCAGGCAGGACGCGCACAAGCTCATGGAACGGGCGGTGAAGGCCCTCTCACACCCATCTGTCGACTTCCTCTGCCATCCTACGAACAGACTGATTGGCAAAAGGGAGGGGAACCCCATAGACATGGCCAAGGTCATCAGAGCAGCTAGGGACGGGGGGAAGATGCTCGAGGTGGACGGTGAACCTGACAGGCTCGACATGGATGAAGTCTGGGCCAGGAGGGCGATGGAGGAGGGGGTGCCGATAGTCATCGACTCTGACGCGCATTCGGTGGCGCAGCTCGACAATCTCGGGTACGGCGTCACAGTGGGCCGGCGCGCGTGGTTGGAGGCGAAGCAGGTGATGAACACCAAGAGTCTTGACAGGCTGCTTAAGCAGGTGAAATAGCCTGCCCCAGCTTAATAATAGAATAGTCCGCGGTGACTAACGCGGGGGTAGCGAAGCTAGGTTAAACGCATGGGACTTAAGTGGAAAGACCTGGGAAATCCCAGCCCTCAGGGGTTCGTGGGTTCGAATCCCACCCCCCGCATTTATTTCCGAGCGGGAAGACTCGTCCTAACCCAACATGTTGAGCGGGGGCGATCTCCAAGGACAACGGATACCATCTGGTTCAATACTATGAGCATGATGTTAGCTCAGTCCCATGGAGACGCTCCGTGTCATGACTTTCTGCGACGGTGTAGGGGTCCTATTGCTAACACAGAAAACCCGCGGCTCACTTCAAGGGACTCCGTTGCTTGGGAAGCAACTCCATTCGGCGGTTGAATTGTGCCACTCTCTGTAGAGGCCTCCTCCCGTCCAGGCATTTGTAGCGACACTGTAAGCCGTTCCGCAGTTGAAGAAATGAAAAGAAGGAGACGTGATGGCGTTCCAAGTCGCACCCTGACCGCCCTTTATCGTATGGAACGACCCAGAGTCAGGAAACACAGGTGCCATGAAGAAGAATGCAACCGCCAACACGATGATGAGGCCTAGGGCGACGTTCCTGCGTCTCATGTTAGAGTTGTGTCCCTCTGATAGGATATACGCCTACCGACATCCAGACTCCACGGCAGACAGCATCAATAAATCCCTTCAAGACCAAGGCCGCAGACGAAGCTTTTCGGCATGATGGATTTGACCAAGCTGTCTACCCGTAGGCATTACTCGCTTAATGCCATGAATCAAGTGCACTTGCTGGTGTACCAGGTCGCTGACCACACGCTGTTCGAATTCGGGGGGCCCGCCACAGCATTCGTAACCGTGCCGTACTGGGAACACGTGTTCTTCATCGGGTTGTAGGCGTTGTAATAACCCGTTTGGTAAGGAATGTAAATCCCAACAAGCTGGTAGTAACCATTGTAGTAATACCAAGTTCCGCCATGGGGGGAAGCTGGATTGAACGAGGGAAAATCACATTGATTGGAGTAGTTAGGAGGAGGGCATCCACTGTAATCCCATTCGTAGATGTTCGACGAGTAGATAGGATTGTTCATCGTAGAATAGTAGATTCCTGTTGTAGTGCACGAATTGCCGCTGGTGTTGTCAGTGATTGTGTAATCGTAATAGTACTTACCCGTGTAGGGTGGAGAATAGGCGCCCTCGTTGATCACAAGGACTGTAATTGTCTGGCCCTTGGTTATGCCCCCGGTAGGGGTACACTGAACGGGCCATGCCGGCACTTGTTCATACCAACCACTATCAGACTGCGTGCACGTGGAGGAGGTACAGTGGAGCACCGCGTCTGTCCCCGCCTGAGCCAATCCGGAGAGCCCACCAGGAGCGTTTTCGAGTCCGGCCCACGGGCTTATGCCGCAATATCCCGAGCTAGGACATCCGATATCAGGCTTGGAAAGAGTGGGTTCTGTGAAAGAGATTTCCGATTCCAGCACAGGGGGATGGTTACTACCGCCGTAGAATTCCCACCCATCAAAGTAGTCGCAGTAGTTTCCGTTCTGATTGCAGGGATAGTGCAGTGACTTCGGGAAATAGGCAGAGGCATTCGTTATTTGGCTGAAGGAGGGGTCTTCCCTTATCTCGAGCCAACCAACTTGAGCTCCGGTCGAATTGTCTAACGCAAACACAACTCCGACTCCTTGGAGAACCAGGCTCTGACATCCGGGTTGGAAGCCCCAGTACTGGTTGATAGAGAAGAAGCTTCGTGACAACCCGACTAGAGCCGTTTGAGAGGCGGGTTCTTCGAAGGAGGCAGCGAGTCCTATCATATTTGACTCGTACGGCATGACCGAGGTCTGAGCAGCGGCCCTCATCTCGCTGGAGCACGATGTGTCAATTTGGGGTTGTGGCTGCGACGCCACGACTGGAGCAAGCGGAATCATCGCAAGAAGGGAAACCGAAAGCAGAAGTATACTAATCACCACTCCTCTCATCGCTTTAAGAGGATTAGGACTCGTTGCTTCCCTCCAAGCTCAAGCCGAGGTGTAGAATGCTGTCTGCCAAAGCCGAAGCCCTAACACAAGGTCGGTAGCGGCAATCGTTGGCTACTGGAGGTCAGAGAATCCCACTCTACATGCTAGGCTGGAGTCTCACCCTCCGCACTACATCCGACCGCGGAAGAATCCTTAACGCAGCAAGTCTAGCCCGCCCGCTCAAGAGGACTATTGAGCACTGTCGTCCTACAACAGTTTGATCTCTCCGTCTATCTTTCGCTTGCGTTGCTCTTTGGCATAGCAGCACAATTCAGCGCAATGGATGGCCAGACTTTCCTGAGGAGGACTGTCGCGGTCTTCGAAAACAGAATCGGGATTGTCTACGCCGTCGTAGTCGTCAGCTCTCTCTTTTCACCTTTCGTACTTAACGACGTGGTCGTGATAGTCCTCACGCCAGTCGTCGTGAGGTATGCAAGGCATTTCGAAATCGATGCGGCACCGCTGCTCGTTGCCGAAATAACCCTAGTGAACATTGCCAGTTCGCTGACACCTCTGGGAAACCCACAGAACATCCTGCTGTGGTCAGCGTCTGGCGCTACCTTCGGCCAATTCGTTTCGGGGACTTGGCAGCCCATATTGATTTCAGGAATCATTGCCTCATTGGTGCTGTTGCCTTTCAGCATGCGGTCCGGCGGAGCAAGGGAACTGCCATCCTCTATTGGGTCAATTCTCCCTGCAATCTACCTGGTGGTGGTCGCCTTGTTGGTCATCGTTTCCGACCTGGCAGGTTTGGAACCCTTCGTCTCGCTCGGAGTGGGTTTCCTTCTAGGCTTTGTTTTCACCCTTCACTCAGTGAGGCAGGTTGTCAGAGAGTATGACTTCAAGAGCCTGTTAACTCTCTATGTCTTCGTCGGGTCCGTTACGATCATCTCCGTTCTCCTTATGCCTGTTCTCAGCCCGTATGCGCAGCCGGCGGCCAGCGGAGTGCAGCCGTATTCCGCAGTGTTCGTCGCGATTACGTCGAATATCATCAGCAATGTTCCAACTACACAACTGATTCTGAATACTGCGCATGTTTCTTCACAAGTCGCCCCGAGAATCGCTGTCGAAGCAGGTCTCGCAGGCAACATAAGTCCGATTGGATCATTCGCAAACATACTCGCCCTGCAGATGGCCAGGCGGGCTGGTCTACCGATTAGAAGAACCGTCGCACTTCAATTTCTAGTTGGAGTCATAACCTTCCTGCCCGCAATGCTCTAGCGGATTTCCGCCAAACATGCCGGGCCGGACCCCTACCCTTCATGCCAGGCCTTGTGATGGATAGCCAGCCTCCAATCTCGGGACAGACCCGCTCGGAATCTGCAGGGCACCCGTACCGGTACGTCCAGAACATCCCCTAACCCAGTGGACGTTCCGCCTAGATTGGCGAAGCGCGAAAGTGACGTCGTTCCTAGATACGCGGCTTGTCTTCCGTTGCCATCAGATGTCCGCTGAAGCCGACTGCCCAAAGCAGGGCCGGATAGACAATCATTCTCTCCATGCCCCCTGCGCCCAAGCCCACATAGTAGTTGGCCATGTAGAGAAGGAGGGCGATGAGAGTCATGATTCCGAGGATGACGGAGAAGTAGGACATGGGCTTCTTCTGGAACCTGTACGTCACGATCGCAGAGAGGCCCGCGAAGAGGAAGACGATGAGCGAGAAGATGCTGTGCCATATCCCAGTCGTTTCAGGGAAGAGGCCGACTCCGAGCGCCCCGATCCCCGCAAGCGCAATGAGCGCCGTAGCAGGCATCCACTTGAACGCCCGGTGGAAGAAATAGGCGCCGACGAGGATGAGCAGACCCATCAGTGCGATTGATGTATCAAAGAGAAGTGCCGAAGGAGGGATGTAACATGCGCCTCCCCCGCTCGGGCAATTTGCTCCAAGGTCGCTGACGTAGTTTGCCGAGACGCTGTACGCGTACCCAGAAGCAGACACGCTCGGATTGATTCCGTATGCTGAGTAGTAGATTTCTGAGACTATGACGAAGATTCCAAACTGAACGGCTCCAACGAAAATGGCAACGCCTGATTTCGCGGCGTTTGACAGAGCCATCGCGTTCCATGTGGCATCTCCGTGTTAAAAGCGTGTGCGCCGGGGCAAAGGGGAGTCGCTATCGCGCGTGTCAGGCCCGGGAAGAATCGTTAAATCGCCACCGCGCACTTTGACTGCCCGTGCCTAAGGTGCTTGTGATGTCTCCGATGCCCGAAGGCCTGATTAGGATGTTCTTCGCAGAGAGCCTCGAGAAACACAACCTTCAGGTCGATGTGGTGACCGTGAGCGAGCCCGACATCGGCCGCCTGACTAAGGAGCTCGAAGACACCGACGTCGTGATTGGCGATTTCACCTTTCGCGTCCCGATAACGGCCGGCATGTGCGATGCGATGAAGAAGGTGAAGCTGATAGCCCAGCCGTCGACCGGGTATGACCACATAGACATCGGGGCCGCGCGTAGGAAGGGCATACCTGTCTCCAACATCGGGGGAGCGAACGCGATTTCGGTTGCGGAACACACCCTGACGCTCTCTCTGATGCTGATGAAGCGAATCGGCTACGCCCACCAGAAGATTCTGGAGGGGGTGTGGGCGCAGGAGGAGCTGCTGAACGTGTCAGCAGAATTGCATGGAAAGACGTGGGGGATAATCGGGCTCGGAAGAATCGGGAGGGAGGTGGCTGGGAGGGCTCGAGCCCTCGGTGCGAAGGTGATCTACACAGATGTGACGCGGGTCGCACATGAGGAAGAGGAGAGGCTCGGCGTCAGTTTCCTCCCTCTCCCGAGGCTGCTATCGGAGAGCGACGTCGTCAGCATTCACGTGCCCTTGACCGAGGGAACGAGGAAGATGCTTGGAGAGGGCGATTTCCGGCTGATGAAGTCGTTTGCCGTTTTCATAAACGTCTCCAGGGGAGAGCTGATTGACGAGGCGGCCCTGGCGAAAGCCGTGAGCCAGGGCTGGATAGGAGGGGCAGGGGTCGACGTGTTCAGCACGGAACCCATTTCGCCCGAAAATCCACTCCTCGCGGCCGCCAGAGAAGGGGCCAATATCGTGCTAACCCCCCATATGGCAGGAGCGACCAACGACGCGAGGCTGAGGATCATCCAGGTGACCATCGATAATGTCACTCGGGCGCTGCTCGGGGAGCAGCCGCTGAACGTAGTGAACCCATGAAAGTCTCCGAACTGGTGGCTCGTTCGCTCGAAGAGTACGGGACGGCCAGAGTCTACGGACTGATCGGGACGTCTGTCCTGGAGATGATTGACTCGCTCAGGGGGAGCAAGGTCAGATACATCTCAACGAGGCACGAGCAGGTGGCAGTGAGCATGGCAGACGCTGAGGGCAGAGTCACCGGGAAGCCGGGGGTGGCTCTGGTTCACGGGGGCCCTGGCTTCCTGAACTCGCTCGTGAGTCTTGCCAACGCGCACAAGGACGGTTCTCCGATGCTCCTTCTGGCAGGGTCGGTGAAAAGGAGGATGAGAGGGATGGATTCGTGGCTCGAGGTGCCCGAATCGGAGATGGCAATGAGCATAGTGAAGAAGGCGTTCAGGGTCGATAAGGGGGCGGAAGCGGGAAGGACGATTTCAGCCGCATTCTCCTTGGCCCTCTCGGCTCCGGTGGGCCCGACTCTTGTGGAGGTCCCTGAGGACGTTTGGGGACAGGAGGCAGGGAGTTCTGTGGCGCCGCTCGCCCCTGTGGCAGCCTTGCCGCCGCCAACAGACGCAGTCCGCTCGGTGAAGGCAGCAATCTTGAATTCGAAGAAGCCTTTGATCGTCGCTGGTGGGGGTATCAACAGTGCGAAGGGAGCAGAGGCATTGGAATCTCTTCTCGCATGGGCAGAAATCCCGGTGGTGACCACCGGCAACGGAAGGGGGGCCCTCTCTGAAGACAACCCGCTGTCGCTGGGAAGGATCGGTTTCGGGGGCGGGAGCGCTGTCGCAGACAGCGCCTTGGCCGGGGCCGACCTTGTCCTGTGCCTTGGCTGCGGGCTCTCCGACGTCTCGACTTACGGTTTCAACATGAAGCCGACGGGCGAGGTCATTGTGGTTGACCTCGACCCTCTCTGGAACAAGAAGCCTGTCGCCTACTCGATGCATGTGGGCTGCGACGCCTCAACGTTCACCCAAATGCTCGCCGACGAGATGACTACGTACAGTCAGGATGAAGGATGGCACGAAACGATCCGAGGTGAAAGGAAGTCCTGGGACGCGCTCCTGGCCGAGCAGCTCTCGAGGGAGAAGAAGGGTTTCGCCAACCCTGCAGCGTTCCTGAGCGAGCTCGGGAAGTGGCTCCCGCGGGACACCATACTGACAGCGGGGCAGGGTCTCCACATAGTCTATGCGTATTCCTTCCTCAGGGTCAGGTCCCCGGCCAGCTTCCTCGCTGCGACCAACATGGGTTCGATGGGGTTCGTCTTCCCAGCGGCGCTCGGGGCGAAGGTGGCGTTTCCGGAAAGGGAAGTGGTGGCAGTGATGGGGGACGGTGAATTCATGATGACCGTTCAGGACCTCGAGACGGCCGTACGGGAGAGGATCGGAGTCAAGCTGGTCGTGGTCAACGACAATTCCTACAGGGTCCTTCTCATGAGGCAGAAGATACAGAAGATGGGGCGCGTCTTTGGCACCCAGCATTCGAACCCGGACATGGTCAAGCTGGCAGATGCTTTCGGTTTCGAGGCGATCTTAGTGGACTCCAATTCGCGGATTCCAGAAGCTGTGAAGTTCCTGACGAGGAGGTCAGACTTACCCATTATGGCTGAGCTCAAGGTCGACCCAGAGGACCTTCCTCCAGTCAACTTACAGGGTTCGCTGATGTTCTAGGGTTCAATCGTGGCAGGATCATTAGGCCTTCGTCGGGGTCGCCGATCGCAGTGTAATCATTCCTGAGGTACAGCACGCCGACCAGTGCGGACGTTACAGCGTCCAACTCGTCCCCGGTGGCCTGTCGCCCTCCATTCTGGATTTTCACACCGTACGCGGCCAATGCGCTCTGTAGGAGAGGCAGACCGCGCTGCTTCCGGGGCATCCCCAGCATGTCTTGGATGGCGCCAGGGAAGCTCTCGATGACTTTCAGTCCGCTCCGTTCAAGCTCCTCCCTGAGAGTCATCCCTCGCTTCGTGAGCATCCTCATCGGTCCCAGGGAGATTGGGAAGAACCTGATGTGCATCCTCAGAAGTTCCTTGTCGCACTCCCTAAAGTGCGGAGGTCCCTTTTCGTCGAGGCTCTTCCTCCCTTTGGGGAGAAAGAGAGGGGCGTCAATGCTGACGACCTCCGGGTTGGCCGCGATGGTCTGCTCGAGTATCTCCCAGTCTGTGTGGAGAATCGCGATCCTGCACTTCAAGAGGCCGTCCATCGAGCAGAATCCGGTGTCCCGCCGTTCGCTCCCGGCGAGGTCGATGCCGACGACTGTAGCCAAGGATGTCCGCGGGAAGGGTCCACCCCTGGCATGATAGCTTTTATCGGCTGCCACTCCGGGTCGGTCGCATGGATTTCCTTGCAGAGGCACGTGCGATAGAACCGGAGATAATACAGGTCCGAAGAGCAATCCATGAAGGACCCGAGCTCTCGTTTCATGAGGAGAAGACCGCGAAGCTAGTGGCGGAGAGGCTCAAGTCGTTGGGGATTGATGTCAGAACCGGGGTCGGCGGGACAGGGGTTCTCGGGACACTGAAGTGCGCCAAGAACGGGAGGGTGGTAGGACTGAGGGCAGACATGGACGCGCTCCCAGTGGAAGAGAGCGCAGACGTCGAGTTCAAGTCGAAGGTCAAGGGGGTGATGCATGCGTGCGGCCACGACACACACGTAGCGATGCTACTAGGAGCCGCAAGGATACTGGCAGAACACAAGGGGGAGCTCAACGGGACTGTCAAGTTCTTCTTCCAGCCAGCCGAAGAGCACGGAGGAAGGGGCGGGGCGAAGCCGATGATCGAAGACGGCGTGATGCAGAGCCCGAAGGTCGACTACGTCTTCGGCCTTCACATAACCTCAGAACAGCCTTCAGGGGAATTCGGGGTGAGAGAGGGACCGATCATGGCCGCGTCGGATGGCTTCAAGTTGAAAATAACTGGGAAGGGGGGGCACGGGGCCTACCCGCACAAGAGCATCGACCCGGTATACGTCGCAGCCCAAGTCATCCTCGCCCTCCAAGGAGTGTCAGGGCGGATGATCGACCCAGTGCAACCCTTCGTCATCTCTGTATGCAGCGTCCATTCCGGCACCAAGGACAACATAATTCCCGACGAAGCCCTCCTCGAAGGAACGGTGAGGACACTCGACGAGGGGATCAGGAAGACAGCGAAAAAGAAGATTGAGGAAGTGGCGGCCGCTGTGGCGAGGACCTTCGGTGCACGTTCGAGCGTGGAGTTCATAGCCGACGCGTATCCGGTAACGATCAACGACCCGAAGACTACTCAGAAGGTCTCGGAGCTGCTCAAGACGATGAAGGGCTCGAAGGTGAAGGCACAGGTCCAGCAGATGGGGGGAGAGGATTTCTCAAGGTTCCTGCAGAAGGCCCCAGGTACCTTCTACTTCCTCGGCACCCGGAACCCTGCAAAGGGGTGCGTCTTCCCGAATCACAGCTCCAAGTTCAAGGTCGACGAGGACGTGCTGAAGCTGGGGAGCGCGTCTCTGGCGCTGCTTGCCGCCGAGTTCACCAGACCAAGGACCGGTGAATAGAATCAAGGTGTACACCACCAAGGTCGGAGAGAAAGTCTACCTCCTCGACACGGTTGCTCTGGGTCAGGTCAACACTGTCAGCGCGTATGTGATCAAGGCCCCCAAAGTCGCGCTGGTCGACTGCGGGTACGCGTCGTCGTACAGGAACGTGCTGGAAGGGCTTTCCGAGATTGGGGTTTCGCCTTCCGATGTGAAGTACGTGATACCGACTCACGTCCACCTGGACCATGCTGGAGCCGCAGGGCACTTGATGAAGGAGATGCCCAACGCGGAGCTGATAACCCATGAGAGAGGGGTTCCCCACCTCGCCGACCCGACCCGTCTCATCGAGAGCGCCACCAGAGTCTTCGGGAAGGTGATAATGGAGCTGTACGGGGCGCCGCTGCCGGTTCCTGCGGAGAGGATGACACCCGTGGGGAAGGAACTGCATCTTGACTTGGGGGAGGGGACGACAGTGACCATGATTCACTCCCCGGGGCACGCCCCCCATCAGATCTCAGTCACGATTGACGGTGCGAAGACGCTTCTCACCGCCGACGCCGTGGGCATAGTATACCCAGGGTTGAAGACACTCATTCCGACGACCCCTCCCCCCAGCTTCGACCCCGACGCCCTCGTCCGCACGGTCAGCGACCTGGAGCAGACTGACCCGGGCAAGCTCCTGGTCCCGCACTTCGGGGCGAGGGAGGACGTGGACTCGGTCTTCCAAGACACGAGGACGAAGGTCCCGGAATGGGTGAAGGCAGTCCGGGAGATGAAGAACAGACGCATGGGACTAGACGAGATCAGTGAGGAGATGAGCGCCAGGGTCAGAAACGAGGCTGCCGTAGACGACCTCCCAATCTACGCGACTCTGTCAATCAGGACGTCGGTGATGGGGATAATGCACTATCTCGACAAGAACGTTTGAATAAGAAGCGACTGACTTCCTAGCTCGGATGCCCCTGGTCTATGCCTGCATCGCCCCCCATGGGGGAGAGCTTGTCCCTCGACTCGCTGGCAAGAGCCTCAGACTGTTCGGTCCCACCAGGAGGGGCATCAGGGAGCTCGCCCGCCAACTGAAGCTTGCGAGACCTGACGCGATTGTCGTAATCACTCCCCACAACCTCAGGCTGCTCAGGCACATCGGGGTGGTGCTGTCGGAGAGCAGTTCGGGGATGGTGAGTGAAGGGAAGAAAGCAATCGAGATGAGCGTCAAGTGCGACCTTGACTTCGGGAGAAAGATCCTCTGGGCTGCCGAGGAGTCTGGGCTCCCGGTTGTGGGCGCCAACTACGGCGCGCTGGAGGGCCAGGCGTCTGACCTCGCCATGGACTGGGGTACCTTGATTCCCCTCTGGTTCTTCGTCCATGAGAATCATCTCAACGCCAGGATTCTAATCGTCACCCCGTCGAGGGGCATCCCGCTAGAGCAGAACTTCAGGTTCGGCAGAATCGTGGGAGAGATTGCGGAGGCAGACCGGAAACGGGTCGCCCTAGTGGCCAGTTCTGACCAGGCGCACGCACACAGAAAAGACGGCCCGTACGGATACAGCCCGCGAGCCGCGGATTACGACGAAAGGATTGTCGAAGCGGTCAAGAAGGACAGACTCGCTTCTGTGATGGAGATTGACCCCGCCCTCGTTGAAGCCGCCAAGCCCGACAGCCTCTGGCAGATGGCAGTGCTGGCGGGAGCGCTTGACGTGGTCCCAATGAAGGGAGAACTCGTCTCCTACCAGGTGCCGACGTACTATGGGATGCTCTGCGCAGGGTACCGGCCAGCCTGAGCTGCCAATCCTGTGTTGCGGAATCAGGCGAGAAACTCGAAGACCTGTTGCAGGCTCTTTATCTTCGGGGAGTCGAATTCTGGCGCCGACCCGTCCCTGTCAATGAGGATGCCCATGATGCCAGCGTTTCCGGCCCCCACCACGTCTGCTTCATAGACGTCACCAACGTGCACAGCATCCGACGGCCTGACGCCGACCTCCGCAAGGGCGATCGTGAAGATCTCAGGATTGGGCTTTGAGACGCCGACGACCCCAGACACTACGAAGTGTTTCATGTATCGCCGAAGCCCGAGCGCCTCTATGACGTCTATGGTGTCTGGGGGCGCGTTGGAGACAAGGGCGAGTCTCAGCCCCTTGCGCTTGAGCCGAGCGAGGGTGGGCTCAACGTCCGGATACAATCTCGGAGGAAACTTCTCTCCGAGCTCGGGCCATCTCTGCCGCAGCAACCTCGACATCCGCAGGGCCTCTTTTTGCGGCGCTCGAGGGAAGATCCGCCTGAAAGCCATGGCGTCGAGGCGCCGGTAGGATTCCATCGATTTCTCGGGGCTCAAGTTCCTGTATCCGTATTTCCTGAGCCAGGCGGATTCGACAACGGTGTACGCCGAATGTATCTTGGCTACGGAGGCGCGATATCCTGCCTCTGCTAGGACCCTCCGGAAGATCCTGTCCCTCCGCATCACGAGCAGGGTGCCGCCGAGGTCGAAAAAGACGGCCTTCTTTGCCAACATGCCCGACGCAGGCCTTGGGTCTAAATGCCTTTCAGGGTGCCTCAGAACACTGCGAGAGCAGTTGTGATTATCGCCAGGACCGAGGCCGTAATTGCGACGAACTTCCAATCCTTCTCCAAGATGTAGTACACCACCGCGGCTACGACCCTGACGTAGGGGGTGAACATGAGTATCACCAGCCCCGTGGACACAAGGGTGAACGCACTCACCCCTGTCAACAACGACCCGGCGGAGGAGTAGGCGAAATCGAAGAAGTTCCCTCCGCTGACCCTCCAGGCGTCGGTGAGTGCGAGGGAAGAGCTCCCCATCTGGATGAAGTTGAGGAGAAGCCCAGCTCCCTCAAAGAGCACGCTCAACAGGACGCCGATTCTGAGAATCCAGCTTATCCCAATCTGGAGCGCCGTTGACCTGTTGCTCATGCCAGGGTCACCCCCTTGTACAACATCTCTGCGATGAGGACAGCGAGGACCACCAGGAATAGCGCCTTGACACTCTTGTTCTTCATACGGGGAAGCACACGCGCCCCTGCTGTCGAGCCGACTGTCGTCCCGATTGCCAGGGGGGCGGCGAGGCTGAGGTAGAGAAGCCCCGACGTGAAGTAGATTGAAGCCCCTGCAAGCGCGGTCATCCCGATTATGAAATTGCTGGTCGCTGTCGACACCTTGGACGGCATCCCCATGACCAGCTCGTGGACTGATACCTTGAACCCGCCCGCCCCGATCCCGAGCATGCCTGCCGCGATTCCCGCGACGAACATCCCGGGCCCTGCCAAGGCCGGCCTGGTCAGGTTGTAGTGGACCTCCCTGCCGGTAGGCTTGTCAAAGTACGTCCCCTCCAGTTTCAGCCACCGGGCCATCCCGTCCTGCTCCACTTCGGGAAATTCGCGGTTCCTCCTGCCGAAGATGCCGTAGAAAGACGTGAGGAGAAACGCGGCGAAGAGGAAGTACAGGTAGACAGGGTTGATGTAGCTCGTGATGAGGGCTCCGACGATCGCGCCCACAGCCGTAAAGATTTCAAGGAAGAAGGCGGCGCGGATGTTCGATAGCCCGTCCTTGACATACGAGGACGCAGATCCGCTCGATGTTGCTATTATCGCGACCATGGAGGCTGCGATTGCGAACTTGATCGGAACCCCGAAGAAGGTCAGCACGGGCGTCAGAATGACGGCGCCACCGAGCCCGAGGATCGACCCTACGAAGCCCGCGAAGACTGCAAAGAGTATGGCCGTTGCGAGGTCGATCATGGCTGCTCCCCCGTCCTCGGCCTCCTGTTGCCTATTTCAAAGTGAGGTGCTTCAGGCCGACTCCAGGGCAGCTCTTATTCTCCTGTGAGAATCGGCTATGCCTTCGACCCCGGTGTTCAGGATCATGCATGGGACATTCCAGTTCTCGAACATCGCCCTGAAGAACTTGGTCTGTCTCGCGTTGTCTAGTTCCAGGAGGTATGGGTTGTACCAGGGTTCGTTCGAGATGGTCCCCCATTTCTCCTTCGGGCCAGCGCCAGGGAGAATCATGTATTCCCCCCTCTGCAGGATGTCTATGGCTTCGGAGGGACCGAGCTTCAGCTCTGCGGGGCTCTTGTCGTCTCTCCTCAGCAAGACGACTAGGTTCACTGGGACCTCGTCGACGACCTTGTCCGGGCCTAGAATCTCATTCCTGTCGACAAGCACCCGCGAGTTGCCGAAGGCGTAGTAGCACCACTGCAGACCGTCGTTGAACACGCACTTGTTCTTTGTCTGTGAACACATCTCGGCACCCAAAGGATACTCGCAGTCCTCCTTCCTCATCATCACGTTCTCGTTCGCCGACCTGTCGAAGACTTCCCGAATCCACCCTTGGTCCTTCTGAGTCTCCGACCTCATGTAGAGCGCCTTTTCGGGTTGCTTCGCCACGAGAGGCGACCCGGCCTTCTCTGGGATCGGGTCCGGGAAGGTGACGTAGGCCCAGTCGTCTCCGCAGATCTTCCCTTCGGGGTCGAGGAAGATTCTGAAGGAATGAGTCGTCTTCCCGGTCCCTGTCGGGGCGATTATTACCACCCCCTTCCCCTTGTAGAGTGCGGTCGCCCCATGAATGGATAGAGTGTTGAACCGCTTCTCGAGGATTGCGGCTGCGATCCCCAGCGCCCATGACTTACACTGACCGTAGTACTCCGTGTTAACGAAGAGCGCAGTCTGCAGCTCTGGGGAGTAGTAGGCGGCCGGCTCCATCCCTTCGACCCCGCTCACAGAATAGATCTGCGCGTGCGGCAGAACAGACCCGTCTGCCTTCCACCAGTTGCGCTGCCAGAAGGCCGCCTGGTGGTCGCTGTTCGTTACCAGCTCCACGACGATTCCGTTGAGGTCGGCCTTCAGCGACTTCGCCCCTTTGGCCTTCAGGACCGCCTTCGCCCTGCTCAGGTAGGAGGCAAACTCGTCAAGAGGCGTGTTCTTGTTCCCTTTGACTCGCGCCCTTGATTGGGTGACGTAATTGTTGAAGTGTGAGACAGCCAAGTGGTGGCCTCAGTCCTACCGGTCCCGGCCGGCTTAAACCGTTCGCGGGGGGTGTCGGAGTTTCTCAGTTGTCGAAGCCCGTCGACGGCGCTGGCTGCTAAGCCCAGTTCCTCTTCAGCGCCCAGAGCCTGATCGCCCCGGGGCCGACGTCCTCCTTAGTGACATCGTATCCGTAGCCATTCAGAATCGACTTCAGGAACTCCGACGAACAGATGGCAGTCTCCATATGCTTCCCTGCGCCAACGACGTCCACCTCGACGGTGTCGTCCGCCCTGACCGTCGTGGTGAAACGCTTGATCGGGATGATGAATCCGAAGTCCTGGGCAAGGCTCGCAACCGCGGTGAGGTCTTCCGCGGCCATCTTGAGGATCCCGACCAGCGACGCTCCCAGCTCGCGGAACTTGAGAATCGTACCCTCCTTGTCGGCCGAGTACAGCTTTTCAATCAGTTCTTCCACGAAGTCCGACGGAAGGGTAATCACATCCACCTGCTTCAGGATGGTGAGGACTCTCCAGATCCGATGCAGCTCTGCGGGGTCCCCGCCTTCGGCGACTATCTTTGAGATGGCAGAAAGTGACTCGTTGGCGAAAGCGAAGAGCGTCATGTTCTTTTGCTCAGCCTGGGCTGAGAATTCGTCGAAGACCCTTCTGTCTATCGAGAGATTGGTTCCGGCCATAAGCAGATGCCCCAGATATCTCGATTTAATGGTTAGGTCGAGAGGATAGGGACAGCTCGAAGGAGGCTATGCGCCGGCGGCCCCGACGCGGCGGATGGCTTTGACGCATTCCCTGACGCTGGCTTCGCTGACTCCGGCTGCCTCAGCGACGTCCGATTGGCGGGAGTTCTCGCCTGTGATGAGACACGCCAGGTACACCGACGCGGCAGCCAATGTCATGGGGTTCCTACCCCCAAGCCCTTTCCGGATTGAATCTTCGACAATCTGTAGAGATATGCGGGAGGCGTCCCCGGACGCGTGTGTGGTCTCGGCTACCTTCAATGCGTACCTCGTGCCATTCAGGTTGGGGGGGACGATGTTCATCCTGTTGATGATCGAGCGGTAACACTTTCCGACTTCTCTGGGGTCCGCGTCGGTTGCGGTTGCGATTTCCTTGATGGTGACAGGGGTGAGGTTCTCCCGACAGGCGGTGTATAGAGCAGAGGCGGCGATGACCGGGAGCGTTCTTCTTCCGAGCAACCTGTTCTCCATCACGTTCTCGCATATTCGCTCCGAGACGGCTCTGACCGTGTCTGGAAGAGCAATCTCGGCAGCGAGCCTGTCAACCTCCATGTGAATGAGTCTGGTTCTCGTTCTACGCCGGCTCGCGGCCCGATCTGGTCTCATCATACTCGCCTGGGACGCCCTTGAAACGAAAGACCATCCTGAACGATTTAAGGGGGTCCGTGCAGATGCGAGGATATGTTCGTTAGGCTGCTTGCTAACCCGGCTCCCAGGTCGGAACAACCCTTACTGCTAAGGGGTGATGCTAACGGACAGGTTCGATGCCGGCACTCGCGCGGGGGGACCCGCTAGCCAGCTGTCCGCTTCCTCTTGGCTGTGTTCTTCAGAGTCTTGGTCTCGACCCGTTTGCCTATCCAAACGTCGTACGATTCCGCCGTGTGTTTCTCCGGACTGGCCTTCCCCTCTGGCTTCCTGTTCTGCCCTTTCAACCATCCTTCATAGGTATCGACTGGTAATTTCGTCTTGTCTATCTTCGATGATTCTCTCAAACTCTGTCAGTGCCTGACTGAAGGGTCCTGCCGTATAAGCTAGACGGGAATAGCCGGAAGGATACCTGAATGGAGTCGAAAGTCATCGGCTCGGTGTTGGGCCCCCGCTCAGGGACCAGCTGTGCGCATCGCTTGTTTCATCGCCTCGACCTTCTCCTTCATGATGGCTATCGCCGCCTCCACGTTCCGGCACCCCTCTTCCACCGAAGTCAGCGCCGCCTCGAGATCAGTAATCTTGCTCGGTGAGGTCGTCATGTCCCGAGTTATCTCGCCGAGTGGGGAATAGTCGAGCCTGCGGGGCATGCTGGCGAAGAGCTCGCGCTGCACCTGGTTGATTTCGCTGAGCTTCTTCTCGTCGGTTGCCGCGAGCCAGGAGACATCCCTTCCCGCCCTCAAGCTCTCGTACAACTGCTCCTGCAGCCTGCCGTAGGAATTCCAATACTTCATCCACGCCTCGTTGAATGAGGCGAAAATAGCCTTCAGTCTCGCGTCGCGGTCTCCTTCGGTGGACTTCAACCCGGTCAAAACCCGGATAACCCCACTAATATGGTTTGGAAGGTTCTGATAACTCCTCGACGTAAGCGAATTGCTTGATAAATCTCGGCGTATCACTTCGATTCGGCCTCCTTCCTCTGGCTTCTCTTGCTCCGCTTGATTAGTTGCGCCCACTTGTTGCCTTCGAGCTTGAGGTCTATCCCAGCTTTTTCCGCGGGAGTCTTACCGTCCAAACCCATGTGCGGCCTCAGATAGTTGTAGTGGATTCTCTGGCCTTCGAGCAATAGCTTTGCGGATTCATCCGTATCCATCCCCCGCATGACCTTGGTTCTCTCCTTGATTGTCCCGTGAAGTCTCTCGATGATATTGTTGTTCGTGCCTTCCCTGATGCTCTTCAGTCGGACGTGCTGGGTGCGTGGCAACTTGTGAGTAAAGAACTCACTCGTTACGGCCTGTTTGTAGCCTTGGAGCTTGTCGGTGATTATGAAGTCTGGCCTCTGGCCGTTTGCGACATCCTTCGCCTCTGCAAGAACCTTGCGGGCGTCCTCAATCTCTCGGTGCTTGGTTATCTCCGAGGCGATGAGGAAGCGTGTCTCATGGTCCATGACGTTCCACATCCAAGAATAGTTGCTTAAGGTCGAGTTCTGGCCCACTTTCATGGGTTCTGTGTTTCGGATGTTAATCATCGTCTCGTCCGCGTGCCACATCCCGCCAAGCTGGGGAGTGAGCTTGTCCAGATAGGGCTTCATCGCCTCGATGTATCTCCGAATCCAGTTGTGAATGGTCGGCTGGGTTACTTCAATGCCCTCGACGTTCTTTAGCTGGTCTACGATGTCTCTCTGGCTCAACCCCTTGAAGTAGGAATCGAGGGCAAGTGTAATCGCCTTTGGCGTGCCCTTGGTTCCCTCAAACCCTTCGTTGTCAGAGAAGTCCCGACCGCAATCCTTGCACCTCAGCCTCTTCACATCGCCGTTCGTGTTGTGCCGCACCCCTATGCTTACGACATTCGGAGAAGCGCAGTATTTGCAGCCTTCGGGCTTCGTAGAAGCAAGGTCAATCTCTGGCTGAACTGTGGTTATGACTCTCTGTCTCAGATTGAGAGAAAAGTAGACGGCCCAAATGTGCTTGCAAACCGTCTGGCGGTAACTGTAGTCGGGGCATTGGCACGTCCACTCCTTGCCGCTTCGCACCACCTGATATGCTCCCCATCCCGTCGATGAGTTGACCTGATAGTGGTCAGCGTCGATGCGCTGAATCTGGTCGCCCTTACCGACTATCTCTAAGGCTCTCAACTCCCTTGGTGATTCGAGCGTTACGGCCAAGATTTCCACCAATTGCCTCTAATCTAAGTCCATCTCTCGCCGTGCTTCCTGAGCCGCGAGATATTCCTCGTATTGGTCTGCGTCCATCCCCCATCTGAGAAAGTCGCTTTGCATTTGCGTGTATCGCCATCAATAGGTGTACGACCATAGTCTTATAAATGCTCCTATTGATGCTAGTGGTAGGAGATTGATGCCCATATGCAGAAAAGGTATACCGTAGCCATGACCGAAGAGATGGAGACGCAACTCGAGAAGGAGCGCAAGAAACGGTATCTGGACTCGATTCCAGAGACGATACGGGTGATACTGAGCGAGTATTTGTCGTCATCGAAAGTCTAAGTATCAAGTTGAAGTACAACCTCTAATTCATGAATGTGGCTGTCGGTGGAAGCTTCACTGACTATGCGATGGGAATCGAGGTCATAGACTGTTAGCTTGGAATTGCCATCGGCCCCGTTTTTCAACTGAATTTTCGGCCTTCGTGCCAGAACTGAGAAATAGCCTTTGATGGTCATGCGAGTGATTTCTCCCTTCGAATTGCGTTTGTTTATGTGGAACATGTCTGGCTTTGAATCAATATTATCGGTAGCGCCAAGCCGAATCTCATAAGTTGGTTCACGCTCACGCCTGAGCATACTACCGTAGGTGACTTGTGCCCAGTCACTATTTGTTTCGATGTCGAACTGTAAAGCTTCGCCTCGAGTTTTTTCTTCACTGAAGCTGAATGGTCTTGTCTTGCTGTCGTCGTCAACAAACTTGTAGCTATCGATGTAGGCTTTGAAAAGCTCGGGTTGGTCTTTCTCTGAGAACACGAGCGAAGTCCATGAATGAGTGCCGTATCGGTAGGTGGTGACCTGCATGAAGGTATCGTCGATGATGATTATCGAATGGATGGGGAGACTCTTAAAGAACCGAACGGTTAGCCGTCCATCTGGTACTTCTTTCTTGATTGTTCTAAGGCCCGTAAGGGCCTCTTGAAGAGTCTCACTCGCATCTCCTCCCAGCGGCCATGCCCTCCCTACCTCTGTAAGCAAGTCTTCGGCCTCTTCATCAACCAAGACGAAGCGAACCTCGACCCCCCTTTTCAGTGCTTCACGTAGCGGCTCTCTTCCCGCCCTTACGGATATCCCAGCATCCATGGCAAGGATGTTGATTCGGCTCTTAGCTTTCGAGAAAAGAGTCTGCAAGGGTAGCTCAGTCTTGAGTTCAGTCTCGTTTCGGTAGATTCTGATTCCTTTCATAGCGTCCTTACTTTTAGTCTCGATTTTCCTTGGCCTGAAGATGTCATAGAGAACCAAAGTCCCAACGATGGCTGTTCCTCCTCCAAGTGCTATCATTTCGTAGGTCTCTGTCGTATATCCAGTCGAAGTCGAGAGAACCCTGTCGAAGATGACTCCAGTTATCCAGTAGAAGAGCGAAATTCCCAATCCCTTCAAAGCCTCCAGTCTGGTGACCATGCCGAATTATCGCCATACGCCGTGCTTATCGGGCTATTTGAATACGGCTGGGATTTATCAGAACCGTTTGGAAGTGTCCTTATTAGGGCCCAGAAAGCGAGCCGACCATGAATCAAGTCCAGCCCGAGTTGTGCGTGACCCATCGAATCAGGCTCCAGCCAGACGGGATGTCCAGCCAGCCAGTTTGCCCAGTGTGCGCACAGATAACGAACCAAGAGATGCTCCGAAGGCGATTCAGAAGGAGATAGCCCAATGAGAGAAGCCGTCCAGTTCTCCCAAAAGCTGCCCCCGAAGCTGCCCAAGGTCTGCCCGGGGTGCGGCAGTGTCGAGCGTCTCTACAGGACACCACGCGGCCCGAGGTGCGGTAACTGTGTCAGGACTATGGATTCCTCAGGCCTTGGATTCAGGTACTCGCGCCAACCGGACTGAGGGCGCCCCTCCAAGACGCCCGGTTCCGTCTGATTCTAGGAGATGGTCGACCCATCCATGAAGGCGACAATAGTCACATACCCCGACGAGTTCGCAAAGCGAGAGATTCAGGAGCTGGCGAAGGCCGCGGGCTATTCGGTGGAAGCCCTGATTACCCAGAAGCAGGTGGTGAGGTCCGGCTATGGGGTCGGAGTCGGCAAGGCACAGGAGCTCTCCGAGCTTGTCAGCGACAACGGGTCAGACACGCTGATCATTGACGAGAGCCTCACTTCGTCACAGGCGAACAACCTCGCGAAGGTGACCCACGTCGAGGTGATCGACCGCGAGAGGCTAATCCTCAACATCTTCGGCCTCCGGGCCCCGACGACAGAAGCCAAGCTTCAGGTCCAGCTCGCAGAACTGCGCTACGAAATGCCGCGCGCCAGGGATGCCGTGCGCTATTCGGTGAAGGGAGAGAGGGCAGGCTTCTCAGGGCTGGGGGAGTCTGTCGTGGACGTCAAGTTCAGAGCCCTCAAGCACCGGATGGTGACCCTGAGGCAGAAGCTCGCCAACGCCCAGTCGAGCAGGACGGTCCAGAGAAAGGAACGGCTGAGGATGGGGGACCCGTTCGTTTCGCTGGCGGGCTACACCAGCAGCGGAAAGACGACCCTCTTCAACAGGTTGGCTTCGGAAGCGAAGGAGGAGTCCCCCAAGCTCTTCACGACCCTGACCACCACGACCAGAGCAATAACGGTCCCTGGCTCGAAAAGGAAGGTGCTGCTGTCCGACACTGTCGGATTCATTTCGAGGCTTCCGACCTATCTTGTGGAGTCGTTCAAATCGACTCTGGAGGAGCTCACTTACGCTGACCTCGTGCTCCTCGTCATCGACGTGAGCGAGTCCCCCGAGAGCATCCGGATCAAGCTCGGGAGCTGCAAGGACATCCTAGGGCAGCTCGGAGTCGACCCGAAGAGGATACTGCTGGTGCTCAACAAGGTGGACCTCCTGCGTGATGGCACAGGAGCGGGTCAATCGGACGCCCTCTTCGAAGGGTTCTCCTCGGTGAAGACTTCGGCCACCCGGGGGGACGGCATGCGCCAGCTGAGAAACAGGATATTCGAGCTGACGCGGGGCGAAGGCGCGCGGAGATTACCGCCGACTGGGCCTGCCAAACCTTGAGAAAGGGGTTCGTCATTTATATACCCGAACAACGCCGTCTTGCCTGAAATATCCGTATTTCTGTGCAGTGATTGAAGATAAGCAATAGCACTAACTTCTCGCGGCTCCTGAAGCTGGAAAGGAGTTCGGACAAATGCCCAAGATGCGGCAAGAGCCGAATGGTCATCGACGGCTCTGGGTCTGAGCTCTACTGCAGCGACTGCGGCCTGGTCGTCAAGGAGAAGATCGTGGACGCGGGTCCGGAATGGAGGTCCTTCTCGAGCGACGAGAAGGGGAACCCCAGCAGGGCTGGGACCCCTACGTCGATAGCCATTCACGACATGGGACTGGCCACAGTGATAGGAGGCCTCAACAAGGACGCGTCTGGCAGGGCCCTGTCCGGGTCCATGAAGTCCACGGTCGAGAGGCTGAGGACGTGGGACAGGAGGAGCCAGGCCCACGAGTCGACCGACAGGAACCTCAGACAGGCGTTCAGCGAGCTGAGAAGGTTCGCGGACAAGCTTCCGGTGTCTGAGGCGGTCACGGAGAAGGCAGCGTACTTCTACAGAAAGGCACTGGAGAGGAACCTGGTCAGAGGAAGGTCCATCACGGCCATCATAGCGGCATCGCTCTATGCGGCCTGCAGGGACGGCGGAATCCCGAGGACACTGAAGGACGTAGCCGCGGTGAGCAACGTCAAGAAGAAAGACCTCGCGAGGTCGTACAGGCTACTTTACAGAGAGATGGATTTCAAAATGCCGGTGGCCGAGGCGACGAAGTGCGTATCCGGGATTGCGTCTAGGGCCAAGATGTCCGAAAGGACGCAGAGAAGGGCCCGCGAGATCTTGCTCAGAGCCAAAGTGATGGGGATTTCAGCAGGTAAAGACCCGATGGGATTGGCGGCCTCGGCCCTCTACGTCGCATGCACTTTGGAAGGCGACGAGAAGACCCAGAAGGACGTGGCGGAAGCTGCCGGCGTGACCGAGGTCACGATCAGAAACCGGTACAAGGGCCTGAGAGAGTCCCTCGGAATCTGAGGAAGCCTCAGGGGAGGCTGTCAGCTCAGACCCGACCCCTACGGATGAATCAGGTTTCACTCTCGCAATTCTAGGTTTAATGCCCCCGGCCGGGATTCGAGCATGGGAAACTGGGTTCAAATCAAGTGAGTTGTGGTAAGAACAAGGTCGAAGTGCGGTCGCCGAGATTCTAACCCGTTCGGGTTAGGATGTCACGGAAGCCGTCCATCCCAGTCACCCGTGAGTCTTCGAAATTTCATCAATAAGACCCTGTGATGACTTTACTTTGGCGTCGTACCAGTAGCTTTCGTAGTTTAGAGCCCTCTCATGCCCCATTCCAAGTTTCCCATCAGGGTCGTCGAAAGCATCTGTGCAGTCATTGACCATCACGGGGACGTATCCCCTGAACCATGCATCAGCAGCAGTGTGCTTGTCGCAGCAGTTTGTGTGCAATCCTGTGATGCAGAGTTCGTCCCCGGGTCCGAAGCCCAGTCTCTTCAGCAGGGAGTCCATAGCGGTTGGTTTCCCCCCGTTGTCCGTGAAGCTGCTGTAGCTCCCTTTCTCGACTTCGAACAAGAATTGTCCTCTTTTTATTCCCCTTATGCGGGCGGGCTTCCAATTCCTCTCAAGAACCATCACTTTCTCCCTAACCAGACCATCGACTATTTGCGACCCCTTTGTTCCCTTCATGGAATGTGGTCCCCACTTCTTCAGTTCGTAGTCGGTTTTCAGATGCCTGTCAGTTGCATAAATCACGGGTAGACCCGATTTGAGAAAGGCTTCCTGGAGGCCCCTGATTCGCGGCACCAGAGCGAGTCCTCTTTCCAGGGCCAGTCCGGGATTGTAACTCTTCAGAAGGAAATCGTTTGTCATATCGACCACGAGGAGGGCTTTCTTGACCATGGCTCTCCAATAGTCCTAGGCGTACAAAAACATGATTGCGTACACGCAGTGAAGACTGATAGGTCTCAGCAAACCGTTGGGCTAGGTCTCATCGAACACGGCCCAGTCAGGGTATTGATGGCGCCAGATGAACTGGTCGAGCGCGCCTCTACTGCCTCGGAGGAGATGGTCGGATACAGACAACCTCGAACGAAAGGATGAGGATTCTACAAGGCTTTCTTTAGTCCCAGTCTGCCTATTGCCATTCAGGGGCACTAACAAAGAACACCGGATTTCGCAACTCCAGAGTTTCGATGATGTAGGAGGATTCGCTAAGACATTCAGCGACTCCCGTCGGAATCGAATCCCCGAACACCTTCACCTAGGGTATTGAACCCGGCGGGGATTCGGAAGCGTGGGTTAATATGCCCCGGCCGGGGTGCAGACCTATTATAGGTTCGAATCCACCCCACCTTCTACCATAAGATTGTTTGCGGTCGCCGCAAGCTGAACTTTAGGTTCAGATTGCACACGTTCGGGCCCGACGGGGTCGCTGTCATATGGGTTCGATTCTTCCCCCTGTGGGGTCCATCTGGGAGATTGGTGCATTAAGGAAGAATAGGGCCGTTACATGAAATTGGGAATAGAGCCTTCGCCCCGCTTCCTGCAATGGTTCTGCGCACCGATCTGTCAGGATTTTCTATGCGATTGACACTATTATCTTGCAGTTTGACTTGTCCATGATATTGATTTGTTGGGGGTGCTTCATGAAAACTACCTCACCCAGACAAGATATCAGCTCCAGCCCCTTTTTGCTGTCCAAGTCTTCGGAACTGCCTGAGGCAACCATGTCCCTGAATGCACGCCTAGTCTTCGGTATGCCGACGGCCTTGATGTATTTGGCTACCGACTGGCTATTATAGAATTTGGACCTGGTATCTTGTTCTTCTTTCTCGTTTAACATTGCATCTTTTGTGGGCATGGCAACACACTATAAAAAGCGGGCGCAAGGCAAATTTCTGCAAAGCCAGCGCTGGACAAGCTTGGCGACTTCCCCAAGGGCAGTAGTTGGTGAAACGCGGTTCCAAATCCTTCTTACGATGACAAATTTATCTGATATCCTAAATGAAGAGGTAGACGGAGCGGTCCTCCGTCCCTTGTGAGCAACGAGTCTTAACTCGTATCCTTAGAAGCCGTGCCTACTATGGTGGCACTGGCGAATCTTGGGCCCACCTGAGTGATCTTGATTCTCGCCTTCTCTCCTTGCTTTCCTCCGGTGACAAAGATGACGAAGCCGTCGATCTTGGCCACCCCGTCTCCCTTTCTGCTCGTCTCGGCAATGGTGACGTCGTACTCCTTGCCAACCTCTACTGGTTTGGGTCCTTCCGACCTAAAACCTCCACCTGAACCAGATCGCCCGTAGCCGCCTCCGCGTCTGTAACTCGTTATTTCATCTCCCAGTGCTTCACGACACTAAGCATCCGGGCAATTAAATGGTATAAAAGAAGTGACTTCCAGGCATGTCGATTCACAAAGACGGACGCCAGGAGGATAGTCTCGGTGGCCTTCTCAGAGGATCGCGTTCAAGGGTGGGGTTTGCCAATTTTGGTTAATAGGCGGTGCAGTAGGCTCAGGATTGTCTAACAGTGATAGAATCGTGAGCCAGCAGCAAGTCCAGCTCAAGGTACTAGAGGCGTACACCCGCGACGTGGGTCGAGGCGTGGCGAGGATAGACTATGCCGCGATGGACGCTTTGGGCGCGTCGACCGGAGACGTCATCGAGTTCAAGGGAAAGAGAAGAACCGTCGCGAAGTGCCTCCCTCTCTACCCTTCAGACGAGGGCAGAGGGACGTTGAGGATCGACGGCCTCATCAGGAACAACGGCGGCGTCGCCATCGGCGACGTAGTCATCGTAAAGAAAATCATGGCCCCGCCGGCAGAGAAGGTCGTGGTCGCCCCGCTCGAACCAGTGCCACCCATCGACGAGAGATACTTGGCTGACGCCCTCGAAGGCGCCCCGGTAACGAAGGGGGACAACGTGATGGTACCCTACTTCGGTGGGAGGCTCACCTTCCAGGTCGTCGGAGTGAGCCCGGTCGCAGATGCAGCGCTGATAACTCAGAGAACGGTCTTCGTCATCTCCGAGAAGGGCGCAGCTCTAAGGGGAGGACCACAGGTAACATACGAAGATATCGGTGGCATAAAGGACGAGGTCCGGAAGGTAAGGGAGATGATTGAGCTCCCCCTGAGACATCCGGAGATCTTCGAGAAGTTGGGTGTTGAAGCACCGAAAGGGGTTCTCCTGTACGGTCCTCCGGGAACCGGCAAGACCCTCCTGGCCAAGGCTGTTGCTACTGAGAGTGAAGCGAACTTCATCAGCGTCAAGGGCCCAGAGTTGTTCAGTAAGTGGGTGGGCGAATCGGAAAGGGGAGTGCGAGAGGTCTTTAGACGGGCAAAGCAAGCCGCCCCATGCGTAATCTTCTTCGATGAGATCGATTCGATAGCGCCGGGTAGAGGGATGGGCGAAGGCGGCACTGTGACGGGAGGAGTGGTCAGTCAGCTCCTGACAGAGCTCGACGGAATACAAGCGCTCCAGGGGGTCGTCGTCCTGGCTGCAACCAACAGGATTGGCATGATCGACCCGGCGCTCTTGAGGGCAGGACGTTTCGATAAGATAATCAGCACGCCACTCCCCGATGAGAAGGCGAGGGAAGAGACCCTCCAGATACACATGAAAAGGAAGCCGATCTCAAAGGAGGTAGAGGTCGGACGTCTCGTTGAGATGACCGAGGGATTCAACGGAGCAGACTTGGCCGCACTTGTGAACACGGCAGTCTCCATAGTTCTTCAATCCTACATCGCCAAGTATCCGAGGCCCGAGGACGCGAAGAAGCATTGGGATGAAGCAATCGTAACCTACGAGCACTTCCAGGAGGCAGCGAAGAAAGTGAGGTCATCCAGGGAGAGTAGCCCGATGGAGAAGGTCGCGGTGCCTTACTACAGCTAAGTCGGATGCGAGCACATGAGTTACCGCTCCGCTTCAAGGGGGGAACACCTCACATCAAGGGGTTACCTCGAATACATAGATCAAAGACTAGGTCTTTCGAAAGGAACCATCTACGACCTCTGTCTAGTATCCATGAAGTCGAAGACCGAATCAAAGTCGGGGGTCAAGGTGACATTTAGAGGAGTGACCGAACGCTCCGTTCAGCCGCGCAAAGCCATATTCTTGATAGAGTTCAAGATGGTCAAGGCAGGAGAGGAGATAGACCGCGTGGTCCAAGTCCATCTAGAGATGTAGCGGATTCCACAAATTCTCCTACCTGAACATGCTTCGGACTACAGCGGGTAGTCTTGTGACCCATAGAGTCATAATCATGCTCCTACGGCTTCATTTCCGAAGTTGTCCGAGTACGCATCAGAAGAAGAGAAGCTGAGGAAGCTATACGACCAAGCGCGCGCTCAAGGAAATAGGAAGAAGAAAAAGGAATACAAGGAAAAGATTGCCGAACTAAACCGACTCC
>CAYYYU010000013.1:0-18617 GCA_964476175.1 uncultured Nitrosopumilales archaeon | reverse complement strand
GTAGCCTCGAGCAACACGTAGTTGGAGATGAAGCCGCGACCGAGTTCAGATGATTCTGGTCCCGTTTGTCGTAGAGAGCGTAGAGAACGCCGGTGTCGAGCAGCACTGCCAATGCCTAGCCTTCCTTCAGCGCCGCGACTAGTTCACGGTCGACATTAGTCGATACGGTCCTTCCACCCGAAGATGCGTGACGGAGAGTGCTGGCAAGCTCCACGAGGCTTCCTGTGAACTTGTCGTAGCTCTCTTCGGCCAGTTCAATCGCCTTCCTGAGCGCTTCCGACATGGTATCTGCGTTCAGCCTCTTCGCCAGCTTTTCGAGCCTCTCCTTGTCCTCCTTGGATACCCTGATGGTCGTGCTCATGAGTTGTTTGTATCCATGTAGATATATAAACTAGTCTACAGAAAACAGAGCGTGGCGTCGGCACTTCAGGGAAACTGTCTGAGGATTCTTGGTCAGACCTTCGACAGGATTTAAGAAGGGCACGTGTCAGAGCGGCCGATCTTGTCAGAGAGGAAACTCGGCCAGGCCACAGAAGTGAGACCCCTCCTGCCGAGGCAGCCCGAGGTCAACATCGGGACTAGTGGGCACGTGGATCACGGGAAGTGCGAAAGGGGAGACATGTATGTCCTCCTCGACGGCGTTCCTGTGACTGGGTATGAGATAATGGAGGTTGTGAAGCAAAGGGGGTCCCTCCTTGCCAGGGTCGACGGCGGAGAATTCTACAGGTTTGACCGAAACTCGGTTGTAAGCATCGACGAGAATCTTCAGCCTGTCAGAGCAGAGTCTTGTTTCTATGCTGAGAACTACAAGGGCCCAATGTATTCAATCAAGAGCAGCACCGGAAGGAAACTATCGGTCACCCCGGTTCACCCCTTGTTAGTGAACCGCGGAGGTGTTGTCGAATGGATGAAGGCTAAGGATCTGAGGACTGGTGACCACCTGGCGTTTCTGTCGCATGTGCCTTTGAATGAAACATTGAGTTTCGATGACCCCTTTCCATCACTAGCCAAGAGCTACAAGGTGCTGATCGCGTCCGATTATGGTGACTTGGCGGGTGCAACGTCGGATTTCCGATACTTCTCGGCTCTCGACATTGAGGGATTCGACAAGCTTAGGATTCTGGGTAGGTTGTCGAAAGGCGAGTTCTGCGCGAGAGCCCACATAGACCAAGGAAGGTATCACAAACTGTTGGTAGGGAACGAGTCTCTAGACCCACGAACAAGAGGGAAGATGACGACTGCGGCCATGTCGCTCAAGTTTGAACGCCTGGTGCCCGGAGAATTCCTAGTTGAGGCAAGGGGGGGAAAAGGTATCACGAAGCTCAGAGACGTGGGTCTCGACTCGGACCTGATAAAGTGGTTCGCCTTTGTATGGTCCGAAGGCTCGAGTGGAAGGAACTTCATCGATGTCACCCAAGAAATCCAGCAAGAAATGCTCAAGGAGTTCCTCAACATCACAAGAGAGAAGTTCCGTATTGGATACAGAGCACACGACAATCGATTCAGGATTTACAACACTGCCTTCGTAAGTTACCTCAACTACAAGTTCGACTACAAACCTGGGAACGAATCCGTATGCGGGATATCAACGTGGCTATGCCGCCTTCCTGCACCGCTGAAAGCAACCTTCCTGCGTTGGTTCCTTACTCTCGATGGCGAGTTCGACAGACATTCAGGACAGATAATGGTCGCGCAGTCCAACGAGAGGAACATAGTCATTCTCTCATACCTCTTGCACTCCTTCGGAATAATACCTAGGTTCGGAACCCTTGTGAGGAGCACGAAGAAAGGACCGAAGAGCTATCAAAGACTGACGATTTCAGGGCGCCGCAACCTCCGGCTCTTTGCCGACTTGATTGGGTTCGAGGATCCTGTCCTGCAGAGGAGGCTACGGGCGTACTTGACCAAAATCAAGCAGGCGAGCAAAGAGAGCGATCTCAGCATGCCCATAGATGTCGCCATGCTCCGTGATCTGTTCGCGGAGACGGGCCTGAAACGAGAAGCTTTCGACCGAAGACCCGACCTTCCAACAATGAAGGATTCCTCGTGGTACAAGGCCTACGAGGGAGCAGCGAGAACAGGCAGAATCTCGAGGCCAAAGCTCGTCCTTCTAGTTCAGGCAATCGATTCTCAATTGAGACGAATCGAAGAGTCGTCTTTGCGGGTGAACTCGTCGAATGGGAGAGATGTCAGACGTCATATGGAGATCATCGGAATGCCGCTCGAAAGGGCGGCTGGAGAGATGGGGATGAGCAGGAAGAAACTCGCGAGAGTCATTCGAGCATCAAGCAAGGAGGAACTGGTCCCTCTGGTGGCGTGGCTACTCAAGCACACGCGTAGGGCATTGGTCCACGTATCAGCTGCAGTGGAACAACTGAGAATCATGGCCAGAACCAAGCTCGAGTTCGACCGAATCGTCTCGATCGGAATCGAAAGGTACGAAGGCATGGTATTCGACCTCAGCGTTCCTGTGCACGCCAACTTCGTGGGCGGGAATGGTGCGATTGTTTGTCACAATACCACCCTAACCCAAGCAATTACGGGGGTCTGGGCCAGCGCCCACAGCGAGGAGCTGAAGAGAGGGATTACAATCAAGGTCGGCTATGCTGACGCAGCATTCTACAGGTGCTCGCAGGATCACGGGCCCGGCTCATACTCGACGAGCCCCAAATGCCCGGTCTGCGGGAGGGAGACGAGTCTCCTCAGGGCGGTCAGCTTCGTCGACGCCCCAGGGCACGAGAGCTTGATGACGAACATGCTCGCGGGGGCTTTCCTTATGGACGGTGCTTTGTTGGTCATTGCTGCGAACGAGCCAGTGCCGAAGCCGCAGACCAGGGAGCACCTTCAGGCCCTCCAGATGCTGGGGATGAAGAAGATCGTCGTCGCCCAGAACAAGGTCGACCTGGTCACCGACCAGGAAGCGGAGACGAACTACGAGCAGATTAGGAAGTTCGTGGAGAAGACCACAGCGGCAGACGCGCCGATAGTCCCCATCTCCGCCCAGCAGAAGCTAAACATCGACGCATTACTCGAAGCACTGGAGGAGGTCGTCCCTACCCCTAAGCGAGATCCTGCCGCAGATCCTCTGATGTACGTCGTCAGGAGCTTCGACGTGAACAGACCAGGGATGGAGGTCGGGAACCTGTCGGGGGGCGTACTGGGGGGAAGCCTTACCCGGGGGGAGTTGAAGCTGGGCGAAGAGGTCGAGCTGAGACCCGGGATGGTTGATGAGAGGAGCGGCAAGTACGTCCCGATTGTCACGAAGGTCACCGGTCTCGAGACGGGCGCAGGTCGAAGCGAAGGCGTGGGACCAGGGGGGCTGGTCGCAGTCGGCACGAGCCTCGACCCGACGTACACCAAGGGGGACCAGATGGTCGGTAGCGTCATCGGGAAGCCGGGGACGCTTCCTCCGACCTGGGAGCACATCACACTGGACCTGGACCTCTTCGAGACAGTGGTCGGGCTGGCAGACGTTGCGAAGGTCGACAAGGTGAGACCCAGCGAGAACCTGAGGCTGACGCTGGGGACCGCCTCGACACAGGCCGTGGTCACCTCGGCTAGGGGAGACGTGATCGAGGTGGACCTGAAGAAGCCTGTCGCTGTTGAGGCAGGGATGAGGGCAGCGGTCAGCAGAAGGATAGCCGAGAGGTGGCGCCTTATCGGCTCGGGCGTGCTGAAGTAGGGTTTGCCCAAGGTCATCTTCGACAGTAGCTTCCTGATGGCTGTCGCCGAAACACCGACGCCCTGGATGGAAGGCATAGGAGAGGCCGTAGGGAGGGTCGAACCCGTCATGCTTTCGTGCGTGAGGCAGGAGATGCAGAGGCTGTCGAAAGGGAGCGGCAAGAGGGCGAGGCTCGCCTCCTTGGCTCTCAACCTCTCGTCAGGGTTCAAAGTCCTAGAGTGCGGGGGATCAGACGTCGACAGCGAAATCATCTCCGCGGCCCTCTCGTTGAAGGCCTGGGTGGCCACTGTTGATGCTGATCTCGCGGTGACCCTCAGGGCTCGGGGCGCAAAGGTGATGGGCCTTCGTTCAGGGCGCGTCTCACCGTTCCTCTAAACATGTATTTCGATGACTCCCGCCGCATACAGTTCCTGCTTGACCGACCGAGTTTGCGGCCCAGTCGTCCGGGGCTGTGGGGGTCCTGTCTCCAATGGCTTGAGTTCGGGCAAGTCCCGCCCTATGTGTAGGTCCGCATTTCCTATGGGCCAATGTTCCATTTGAGCCCCGATGCGATTCATCCCACGGCTGAAGCCATGGGCTTTCCCACCCGGATTGGGTAATCAAGAGTTCTAGCCACGTTTCGCCCCGGGTCTCACATATCGGGGGATTCCGTTTGGTGAAGCTTATTAGTATGTGCATACACGTATTGCACATAGGAGAAGAAATGGCAAACGTGACACTGGCTGTCCCGGAGGAACTCCGCAGAATAATGAAGAGCCACCCGGAGATCAAGTGGAGCGAAGTAGCAAGACAGGCGATGTGGGAATATGCGAGGAAGCTCGAGTTGGTCGACGAAATCACGAAAAAGAGCAGGCTGACGGAGAGGGACGTGCTCGAAATCGGTAAGCCAATCAAGAATGAACTGCTAGAGAGGTACGCAAAAGCTGCAGGAAGAAATGATTGAGGCTCGTCCTCGATACGAATATTATGCTCAAAGCACTGATTAGGAACTCGAAGGTCCGGGCCGTTCTCCTCGGCCCTGCACACCAGTTCCTGATCCCCGAATACGGGATTGAAGAGACACGCAGGCATGTAGCTCTAGTAGCCAAGAAGTCTGGTCTTTCGGAAGGTGAAGTGAATGTCGTGTTTGATGCGTTGTTGTCTAATATGGAGTTGATTCCGTCAAGGAAGACTTTGGGAAAGTGGGAAGAGGCGGAGCGGGTCATGGCTGGCATTGACAGGGAGGACGTTCCATTCTTGGCCGCTGCACTGAGTACGACGTGTGATGGTATCTGGAGCGACGATGCGCATTTTAGGCGCCAGAAGAGAGTGAAGGTTTGGAGCACGAAAGACGTACTGGGCTCGAGCCTCCTTCACAAACGAGACTGATTGACTATCAGTAGACTGTGGCCTTGATCGGACCCGCGGCATATCGCCATACGCAGGGTTCATTCCGCCGCCATGGAGACCTATGCGAGGTCCTTGCCTTCTTCCTACCTTTCAGCAGCCGGCAGGTCTATCTTCGTGATCATACCCCTGTATTGAGGTTGAGTTCGGTCGAAAAGTTTGGCCTTAAGTAGTCGTGTTATTATGTTATAACATGATGGGCAAGGTCTTCGAAGGACGCGTGCGCAGACTCGGGAATTCCATGGCAGTCATCATTCCAAGAGAGGTTCTCTTGGAGGAAGGGATTACCGAAGGGGACCTCGTCAAGCTGACAATCCCTATCGATTCCGGGAAGCGGAAACTCGTCTGGAAGCGGATCGCAGGCATCGACGAAGGAGCCGCCCCGTTTGAGAGAGACAAGACTGACAGGACTGACCGGCTGTAATGCTCCTCGACACTAGCGTCCTGATCGCAGCCTTTCGAAGCAGGGACACTGCAGGGAGAGTGGAGAAGGAGATCGTAGGAGAGCAGCAATTCGTCTCGATGGTTCAGCTGGCCGAAGTCGCAGATTGGGCCCGACGTGTAGGGGCCCCCGCAGCGGAAAGGGTCGGTGCGGTGGAGTTGATCGCCCGGATAGCGCAGGTGACCCCAGACATCTGCCTGGACGCTGCAGCCATCAAGGGCGAGAGGAGGAGGGCCGGTTTCTCGCGATTCGGGATAGTTGATGGAGTCATCCTCGCGACTGCCCGGTCTCTGGGGCAGAAGCTCCTTACCTTCGACCGTGATTTCGAGGGTGAAGCCGATTGCGTTGTGCTCCGATAAGATGTAAAAGCACGTGCTGGTGGGTTTCGACCGATGAAGACGGACCCCCTTTCGATCAGACCGGCAGTCGAAGCAAGAAGGATAAGCGAATTCATCCGCAAGACGGTTGCAGGGGCGCACGCCTCCGGAGTGGTGGTAGGGCTCAGTGGGGGAATCGACAGCGCGGTCGTGGGCGCCTTGTGCGTCAGGGCCCTTGGGAAGGACGGGGTCTTGGGCTTGCTGATGCCGTCCGACCATACTCCCAAGGAGGATCTGGAAGACGCAAGAAGTCTTGCCAAAGGTTGGGGGATAAGGGCGCGAGAAGTCGGGATATCGAACATAGTCGAGGGGCTAGTTTCGGCGGCCAAACTGGGAGGAGACAGAATCGCGAAGGCGAACGTCCAGGCCAGGGTGAGGATGACCATCTTGTACTACTTTTCGAACAGCCAGAATCTGCTGGTCGCTGGAACAGGGGACAGGAGCGAGAGTCTAGCCGGATATTTCAGCAAGTTTGGGGACGGAGGGGTCGACTTCCTCCCCATAGTGCACCTCTACAAGACGCAGGTGAGAGCTCTAGGGAAGTATCTCGGACTCCCCGACAGGGTCGTGAAGAAGCCCCCATCGCCGCAGCTCTGGCCAGGGCACAGGGCGACCGATGAGTTGCCCGCGGACTACGACAGGCTTGATACGGTCCTCCACTACCTGTTCGACGAGAAGCTTTCGTCCAACGAAGCGACAAGGAAGGCCGGGGTCGACAGAGCTCTGGTCCAGAAGGTCATCGAGATGCACGAGAAGTCAGCCCACAAGAGAACGATGCCCCCGAGCCTCTCGCCATGAAGAAACCCTTGCGTCGTCCTTTCAAGTGACCGATAGAGATATAATTGCGGTCAGAAGGGCGCTCATAATCTTTGTTCCAGCTTGTTAACCTAAAGGATGTTGTGAGAGTCCCGCCTGATCGTTTCGGCACTCCTTTGGAGAAGGTCGCCCTCGAGCTCCTGAAGCTGAAGTATGAGAGCACGATCAACCCGGACTACGGTTACCTCATTCTCGTTACCAAGGTCGGGGTCGACAAGGTGGGGAAGATCATCGCCGGGGACGGGGCAACGTACCACAAGGTGGAATTCGAGGTCCTCTCGTTCTACCCCCTCAAGCAGGAGCTGGTCGAGGGCGAGGTGGTCGAAATCACGGACTTCGGGGCCTTCGTGAGGATTGGCCCTGCTGACGCGCTTCTACACCTGAGCCAGATCATGGACGACTACCTGACGAGCGACGTGAAGTCTGGCATGATAACGGCCTCTCAGACCAAGAAGACCCTGAAGGTGGGGAGCAAGGTCAGAGTGAGGATTACTGCCGTCAGCCTGGGGCACGGCATATCGATGGGGAAGATCGGGGTCACCTGCAGACAGCCGTTCCTCGGCGCTCTCGAGTGGATTGACGAAGAGGTTTCAAAGGCAGCCAAGCAGCGGAAGGCCGAGGAGAGGCTGGAGAAGTAGGTCGGTCCGGGATGAAGGAGCTCGCCTGTCGGAAGTGCAAGACCCTCACCAATGAGAAGGCGTGTCCGAACGACGGGTCGACGGAACTGAGCAACGAATGGTCAGGCCTGATCATCATAATCAATCCCGAACGCTCCCAGGTCGCAAAGACGCTTGGGATCACGAAGCCGGGGAGATACGCGCTCAAGGTAAGTTGAACTGCTCACGACTTGGAATCGTGGGCTTCTTGCTTCCTCGACCGAACTTGCCTGCCCGTATGACAGGCGGAGGTTCTGTCTCAGCATGGGCCTGTTCCAGACCCCTTGCTAGGATGACTCTGGCAGCGTTGACGTTCCGCTCAAGTACCAGTCCGCAATGAGGGCACCTATGCATCCTCTCGGACAAGTTCTTCGGTACTTCTTTCCCGCATCCCGAGCATTCCTGCGACGACCCTCTAGGTTCGACGAGGATTACCCGCCCACCACGCCTTTCTGCCTTGTAAGCAGTTAGTTGGCGCAGCTTCCCCCAACAGGCGTCCAGTATTGCTGATGCTAGGTTGTGGTTCTTGACCATGTTCGTAGTCGCAAGGGCCTCAAATACAATCGTACCGTGATTGTCTGCTAGGAACTTGGATGTCTTGTGAACAAAATCGTTGCGTCTATTCCTCAATCTTCGCCACGCCTTGGCTAGCCTCACCCTGGCCTTCTCCCTGTTCCGAGAACCCCCTTTCTTCCTTGATAGGGACTTCTGAAGGTCTCTGATTTCTGTTTCCGACCTTCTGAGTAGCCTCGGCGAAGGAAGTATCGTTCCATCGCTCAGCGCGAGAGCTGGGGAGACACCCAAGTCGACGCCAACGGGCGGACTGCTGCTGGCTGGCGTTTCCCTCATTTCATTCTCGACGGCAAGGCACGCGTACCACTGGTCGATGTCTCTGACTACCGTGCACGTCTTCAACTTCCCTCGGATTTCGCGGCTAAGCCTGATCTTCAGCATTCCGATCATGGAAAGGCGCAGTCTGCCATTCACCATCTTGAAGCCGCCGTGCGCATCATGCTGCGGATAGGTGAACGAATTGTATCGATCATTTCTCTTGAACTTAGGATGACCCGTGAGACCAACAAAGAATGATTTGAAGGCCTTGTCAAGTCGTGCTGCAACGTCTTGCACTACCTAGCTATGCACATGTTTAAGATAGCCGTCCTGTTTCCGTCGTTCAGCCGTCGCTCTTCTTTGTGCGAAAATGTCAGCGTGGTTCTTGATTCTGTCGTCAAGCAGTGTGTTGTACAGGCGACGGCATGTCTCCAAGGTTTCCTGCATAGTGTGCTCTTGTTGGCGAGTCGGATACAGTCTAAACTTGTACGTTTGAATCATTCTATCCGCAGTAACCTCATGATCCGCCATTCAGAATAAAACGTGAGCGTCTTTCGAGCCAACGCAGTAGGGAGAGTTCACTGAAACTGTCCATTGGTCTACTCCTTAACGCCGACCAGCTTGGAGCCATTCGAGTGCAACTCGTTGAATCTTGGATTCTTCTCGGGCCACGTCAAATTTCGATTGATCTACATGAAGTGATACCGTTTATACACACCTATCCTTGGTGGCTGCCATTCCATCTTGGCCAAGTCCTATCGGCTCCCCGAGGAGATGCGCCCGAAGCTTGCGAAGCCTCTCGGCAGGCTGTTCGATGCTGGAGAGGTCAAGTCATCTGCATTCTCTAAACTAGTCGGCGAGCTCCCGATGGTCATCTCAGTCGGGGACAGGGTGACCGAGACACTCGGAAGGATGGGGAGGGTCCCTGAGGTTCAGATAGTTGACAGCAGGGAGAACCGGAAGGCCAGGGCGCCCCCCGACATCCCGCATGCCCGGACGATCAGGGTGAGGAATCCGGCAGGCGAAATAACCAGGGAGGCGATGGACGGGGTCAGGGACGCCTTCGGGGGGAGGAAGCCCGCAAGGGTGCTTGTCGAGGGGGAGGAGGACCTTCTCGCCATCCCGGCTGTAGTCTTCGCGCCTGTCTCATCAGCAGTCATCTACGGCCAGCCGGGGGAGGGGATGGTCCTCGTGAGAGTGACAGCGGTATCGAAGGCCAGGAACAGGGCGCTGCTGGCCAAGATGGGCGCATCGGCCGTCCGATGACGGGGCATTACCTGTTTCGGCGAGAAAGCCCACAGGCTTCAGCCGTGGGATGAATCGCATCGGGGCTTGAATTGATTGTCAACCTATGAGGGATGTGGAACCACATGTAGGGCAGGACATGCCCGAGCTCAAGCCTATGGAGACTGGACCTCTACCGCCCCAGACAACTGGGGCCGCAAGCCCGGTCGAGGAAGCAGGAACCATACGCGGCGAGAATAGAGGCTCGCCGCTGGAACCCCACGAGTTCAGTCGTGGGAGGATGTCACGACAGAATAAGCAACCGGTGGGATTCGAACCGTAATGGGGTCCGAAACCGTTCGTCGGTTTGATTAACTCAATGTCTCGCCATACCCGTCCATCGGTATCGCGAGCCCCCGGAATTTGGCTAGAAGCTCTTTATCCTCTGTGATCACCTGCAAACCCATCCTCTGAGCTAACGCAACGTAACACGCGTCGTAGACCGTCACATTCTCCTTAAGGCTGAGTTGTGCAGACAGTTCCAACAGCTTTCCTCTAGGCCTCCATACCTCGAATTGATACTTGCTTAGGGATTTAGACGCTGTCACAAGATCCGCTTCCTTGAATGCGCCGCTGAACCGCAGAGCGTTCATCACCTCGTAGAACAGGAGTGTTGGTGCCGCCAGTTTGATCTTACCAGTAGCGAACTCGTCGCGTAGTCTGATTGCTTGGTCGGAGTCTTGCTCGATGACGAACCACTTCGTCACGATGGACGAGTCGATTACGAACTCGTCTTTCTTCGCCACTGTTTGATCACTTCCAGACTGTTCCAACCCTTTGGCGCGACGCGCTTCACCTTTTCGTTAAGTATAACCGCTTCCGCCATGTCTGGTTGGCCTTCCTCTTCCAATCTCTGACTTACCATCTCCCTGATCGTTTCGCTCCAGTTCACGTCGACTTGTGACATTCTCTCCTTCAGGGAAGCTGGTAGCGTGATGGTTGTCCTGACAAATCTTTCCTTTCGTTTTGACATACCAGTAATACTGGTATTACTAATCGTTATATAAACGCAACGGCCAGCAGGTAGCTCGCAACAAGTGATTCTGCTGGTTGGGGACAAAGGGCTGGCAGTTGAAGCGGTGAAGGGGAACCCGACGACTCCGGCAATCCTCAGAGTCGATGCCAGCAAGTTAGGTGGTGGGCATGGCCCGATGCTTTACAGCGTCAGGCGTGGCCCGTCAACTTGACAGAGCCCGGCCGCATTCATCGCGAGTTGTATCGGTGTAAGGAACTAGGGACCGCCTACAACGCCGACGCTGGCGCGGCCGTCAACCTCCTCTATGGCAACGGAAAGATAGCCGCAAATGGGCCTCAACACGGCAATGTCGGGTCCCTTAGCGGTAGCGGGCTCATGGCAGCGCCCCTACTTCTCAGGTGGGATTACCACCGTTGGAAGTAAAGAATCCCAGGCTTCCGCCGCGGGAATGTCAAAGAGGATTAATATCCTCGGCGAGGGGGGGTTCGTCCAATCAAGTTGTCGATTCAGAAGAAGCTCGAGTCGAAGCTCCTGGGGAGACAGTACGTCGAATTCTCCTTCACGGAGAAGGCCGGCAGGCTCAGCAGGAAGGAGGCGATTTCTACGCTAGCCAGGGAACTCGGCGTGCAGGAGGAGAACGTGGGGCTCGTCAGGCTCGAGGAGCGGGCAGGGACGACCTCGGTCCTTGGAAAGTTCTACGTGTACGGGTCGAAGGAGTCAAAGACGAAGATGCATCCGAGGTATCTCGACGAAAGGTCGCTGACAAAGGAAGAAAGGGAGAAGCTCAAGCAGGAGAGAAAGAAGGCAAAGACCCCGGCTCCGGCCTCGGAGGCCAAGAAGTAGATGTCAAAGGCACCAGCTCCAGAGCCGGCTCCAGCCCCAGCGCCGGCCGCTGAGGCGCCGGTCGAAGAGAAGAAGCCAGGGAAGAAGGTGAAACCGAAGGCCCCGAAGCGGAGGATACAGGCTCACAAGCTGTTCAAGGTGGACGGGGATTCCATCACCCGACTCAGGAAGGAGTGCCCAAGGTGCGGGCGCGGCTATTTCATGGCTCAGCACGCCAACAGGCTCACCTGCGGCAACTGCGGATACACTACGTACACTGCAAAGACCTAGGAGAACGAAGCCATCAGGTCCCTGAGGGACTTCGTCATCCCGGGGAGAAGAAACGGCTGGAAGGGTCTCAGGTACTTTGCGCTGCTTGCCTTTGAAAGGGCCTCCCTGTCGCCGTCCTTTGCGTATGCGTCCAGGAAAGCCTTGGCAATCTGGTTCATTACCGGCTCTTTGGTAGAGAGCTTGGCAGTATAGTAGACGAACTCGGCCAGGTCCCACGCCTTGTCCCCCCTCGGGTCGGCCTGCTCCAGGTCTGTGAGATACAGCCCGCCGGGGGCGATGATGACATTGCTTGCCTTGGCGTCCCCCAGGGCGAAGCCGGCGGAGTGGACCTTAGCCATGAGCCTGCCGTAATCAGCGACCTTCTGCAGCCCCTCCTCCCCTCCCTTGAACAGGTCGTCTATCACCTTCGACAGGGTCGGACCCTCCACGAGCTCCTTGACCAGCATCCGCTCCCCCGGGGTGACGGCCACTATCCCCGGGACGAGGACCCCTTTCGACCTCAGGATCCTGGTCATCGCGTATTCCCTCTCCAGTCTTGCAAGGGGGGTCATGCTGAACTTGTTGGCTGCGGCCGCCCAGACGCCGAGAAGAGCCCACTTCAGCGACCTCACGTCCGAGAAGTTCTTCAGTACCAAGGAGCTCTCGCGCCCTTCTCCCCGGAAGACGATGACCCTGGTGGTGGCGTACGCCTCGCCGATCTGCTTCTCGCTCGTCGAGTAGCTGCTGTAGCCGAGCAGATGCGCCAAGTCCTTCTCCAGGCTCGACGCATCAGGGATAACGACCCCTTCTTCCAGTCTGAGCAGGATGCGGGGGCGCTCCAGCTCCGGGAGCGGCTCGGGCTTCTCCCTCATCCGTCGCAGCTTTGACTGGGCTTCCTTCCTGAACACAGCGAAACCGACCCGTCCCGCGTAGCCGTGAACAGCATACTGGGTGACCCCGCGAGTCGTCAGTGCGAAAAGAGACTGGACCTTCGTGAACGCGTCCCCCTTCACCTTCTTGGGGACTATGCGGACCCCTCCCGGCTCGATCTCGAAGAAACCGCGCTGTGAGAGCTGCGCGGCTGCCGCTCTGAACCCGTCGGCTGAGGCGGCCCTGTTTTCAGAGCCGAGCCTGCAGGTGTAGGTCTGGACGTAGCTGTAGAGTGCGGGGGGGTACACGACCGACCTTTTCCTCAGCTTGTCGAAAAGGAAGTAGTCGTAAGGCACTACGAAGTGCCTGCAGAAGTCGCCGTAGTCCGACGAGAGTTCTAGGAGCGCTTCGACGAGGACCCTCTTCTTGTACTCGAGCTCGACTTCTTGGAAGAGGCCGGGGTTGGAAATCGGCTCGTAGACGTTCAGGAACCTCCCAATCACGAACTCCCCGAGCGCGGAAGTGCGGGCGTCCTGGTGGAGGAGCCCCTCGTCGACTATCAGTGCTGACGCTGCGACCGGGGATTCGAGGTACCTGTACCTGACTCCCTGTCGGAATCTCTTCGCCACTACGAGGACGTCGTAGTCGGAATCGGGTCTCGCGTAGCCGGCGACCTTGGAGCCGTAGGCGCAGGTGGCAGCGATCGAGGCCGGCTTGACCAGCGACTCGGCGATCCCCCTGATGCTCTGTCTCTCTGTCTCGGTGAGCCTCAAGGGCCCAGCTTCCTCTGGATCTCGGCGACCTTGGCCAGGACGTCGGGGTCGAACTTCGCCGTTGCGACAACGTCCATTGCTAGGTTGACCACGTTCTCCCGTGGGTCGAACCAGCGCATGGGCAGGTTCTTCCCTACCCACGAGTCGGAAACCTTCTTGTTGAGGGCAGGGTCAGAGAGCCCGTCCCTGAACTTCCGGCTCACGAGACTGACAAGCGACTTCTCGGAGAAGAGCAAGCTGGCCGGGACCAATCTGTCGCTGTCCGCGTAGGAGGATTCGTACAGAGTGGCCACCCTTTCGTCGCTGACTACGTCCGTCCTGCTGAGCCGGCGGACCAGGTCCACGTAGTGTGCGAACTCGTGCGCTGCCACAGCTTCGATGGTCGCCTTCGACCCCATGGCCACGAGGGCCCCGGTGAACTGCACGAGGATCGTCAGGCCCCCGGCCGCCGTAGTCGGTATGACCCGGGCGAAGAGGACCCCCATCTGACCGTACTCCGCCGGGGTCTTCTGGACAGGCAGCACAGGCTCGACATAGTAGGGAGGGTAACGCAACCCGCTGGCATCTTCCACCCGCTTCACAGCTCCGAGCAGGTACTTCATCCGGAGACGGACCCTTCTCGCCAGGGGCCTCGGTATCTTCCCCTGCGCTTCGGCCTGGTCGAGAAGGATGAGCGGGTCCACGATTTCGCGACCCTGGGGCGCCCTTAAGAAGATTCAGGCAGCCAACCGGAAGTTGACCTGAGGAATCCTGCGGGAGACCTCTACGAATACCTCAGCGTGGAGGACCCCAGGTATCTTTCCCATCACGTCGTAGACGGCCCTGTGGAGCTCGTCGAGGGACTTTCCTTTTAGGCTCACGATGATGTCGAAGCGGCCGGTGACCTCGCGGACGAGCCTGACCCCTTCGACCTTCTCGATCTCATTCAGGACCGTCTCCCTCTGTTTCGGGTCTATGTTGATGCCAGCAAGAACGCTCCCCCTCATGCCAAGGCTCTCCTCGTTCACTACGACAGTGAATCGCTCTATGATTCCCCTCTTCTGCAGACGCTTGATTCGGCTGTAGGTGACCGAGAGGTTGAGCCCCAGCTGCTTGCTCAGTTGGGGGACTGAAATCGATGAGTCTGCATACAGGGCGGAAAGGATTTTCATGTCGGTTTCATCCAGGCGTGACATGGTCTTCCGCGCCCCGCGCAGAATGCCGTCCCCTTAGATATTTCTGCCTTTCAGTCACCAAGCAATCATTGCAGGAATGAGGGTGATAAGGTAATCAATCTACGCGGTCTTGGGGGTTTCTTCTACTTTCTTGTCAGCCTTTCAGGTTGACGCAACAGGATGGAATAGCGCTTAGATTCTACTGAACCCTATTCTACCCGTTTGCAGTTCACTTGGTAGATTTCCTCGTTAATCATGTTCCCCCTCACCAGCTTCCGCCTCTTGGCGCCCCCCTCCTTGGACCTGAACCCTGTCCCCTTTGTCACAAGCACGTAGTTCTTGCCTCCACCGAGGACGTCCCTTCTCATCGGGAACCCTGCCCTGTCGCTCCCCCCAGTTATCATGATCTTCCCTGCGATGCCGATCGTGGCTGCGTCGAGCGTCTCCCCGATCTTCCGGCCGACGAGGAACTGGGCCGCTGCGTCCTTGACCTCGAGGGCCTCGGACTTCTTCGTCTTCGGGTCGGAAAGAACCAACTTGAACTGAGGCATTTCGGCCCCTCCGACCTTGACGTGGTTATAAACGGTGCTGGTACACGATGTCTGCAGCTCAAGGCATCAGCAGCTGCAAAGAAGCGACTTCTCGGACAAGCACGACCGGGCAGGAGCCCGAGCGGTCGCGCATTCGGGGAGAGAGCGTCTTCCGGCCCTAGTATCCGTACATCGGGTCGGTTCCTGATTTCAGGTGCATGATGTCGTCGAGCACGTCCACTTCGCTCAGCGTCAGCGCCTCGCGGTACTTCGTCCTGAGGATCTTGACCTCGTGGCTCCGGGGAAAGGTGTAGATGATGTCGTTCTCCCTGACCTGCCGGCCGAGGGTGGGGCCGTCGACAGAGATCGCCACCTTCTCGCCCTGCTTTGCCTCAGCTATGCTCTTGCCCTGGTCCTGAATCTGTTCGACTGTCCCGAGCTCCTTCCCCTCTGAGTCCATCAGCCTCACCTTGGGCTTGAGGACGCCGGCCATTATCTCGACCCCGAAGACCGCAGGGTCGTTCCTGCGGAAGAACATGCCCGGGAGCGCCTTCAGCTTGCACGGCCTAGTCACATTGGCGAGCGCCGACCTTTCGTCCGCCTCCCTCTTCGCGTTCGCCCAGTTGAGGTAGTTGTCTATGACCTCGTATATGATGCTCGATGCGAAGATCTGGGCGGTCCCGGAGAACACCTTCGCCTCGGGGAGGACCTTGGAGTCGAAGGCGAGAATCGCACCCAGGTAGGGGTCGTGCTCCCCCACCACCTCCGCGTCTACGATGTCGTTCTTCGAGATGTCTCCGATGTCCGACTGCCTCACCGGGACCCCCCTCTCCTCGAGCATCCTGAGGAGAGCCTCAAGCCCTCCAACGCTCCCAGCCTTGACCACGACCCCCAGGCTGTCGGTCTTCACCACCACGCTCGTGAGTTCCTTCTCGAGCTCGCTCTTCAGTGCGTTGAACTGCTCCTCGTTCTTGAAGGAGGCGACCGAGGTCCCTGCGACGACTCCCTCTAGGTCGGTTGAAACGAGCTTGACCCCGGCCGCAGAGTAGACAGCATCGACTGACGTGAACTTGTCTCGCGGGTCGCGCATCTCGTCGAGGGGCTTCGGCATGAAGAGGGCCTTGACCTTCGACTTGATCGCCCCCTCCTTCTTCACCAGCACGATCGAGTCTCCGACCCGCAGCTTCCCCTCAGTCAGGATTACGTTCGCGGTTTCGCCGATCCCTATCTCCTCCTGCATCTCGATTATGATCCCGCGGGCGCTGTGCCCCTCCTCGTCGATGACCTGCAGCTTCCCCTTCAGGAACTGCTGAGCGAGCCCGATGAGGATCGAGAGGAGCTCGGGGATCCCTGCCCCGGTCCGCGCGGAGACAGGGACTACCGAGACCTGCTGCCGGAAGTCCTTGACCCTGTAGTACGCGTCCGATTGGAAACCGAGGCGGGAGAGCCCCCCGACGACGTTGTAGAGCCTCTCCTCGAGCTCGTCGTTCCATTCCGGGGCCTGCTCCTTCACGAGCTGGGACAGCGGCCCCTGGCTCCCCTTCTTCCATCCCTTGATCATGTCGATCTTGTTGAGCGCGACCAGGAACGGGACCCTGCGCTGCTTGAGAATGTCGATGCTTTCGAGGGTCTGGTTCTCGAGCCCTTTCAGAACGTCCACCACGAGTATCGCTATGTCGGCAGCCGAGCCCCCCCTCATGCGGAGGTTGGAGAATATCGCGTGCCCGGGGGTGTCTATGACGAGGAGCCCGGGGACTTCCAGCTCTCCACCGGCCTTCTCCAGCAGAGGGCCGCAGATCTGTTTCAGCGTCTCGAGTGGGAAGAAGCTTGCGCCGATTTCCTGCGTAATGCCCCCGGCCTCGCGAGCGCCGACGGCTGTCCCCCGCACCTTGTCAAGCAGCGACGTGTTGTGTATGATCAGTCCGTTCGCGAGAAAATTGTGAGTCTCCTCGACGGTGAAGTCGTACACGTCGAACTCTCCCTCCGCGCTGTTGAGCCCGGCCACCTTGACCATCGCGAAATTATCGAGGACGTTTTGCAGCGCCTCGTTCTTGTACGAGGGGACGACTGAGGGAATTCTGTTAAGGACACCCCTTGAGAGCCTCTCGTACTGCTCGAAACTCGTGAGCTGAAAATGCACGTCCCATGACACCTGGTTGGACTCCATGACCGAGCGCAGGTATTCGCCGGGTATCGGAGTGAGGTCGAATATACGATTGGTTTCTGAACGAACAAGCTTCAGCCTAGCGGCCAACATCTTCTCCTTGTCTCTGAAGCCGATGTGATTTACGAAAGATTCGACGTTGGTCTTCCCGCTGATGAAGATCTCGCGACTGTGACTCCTCTTCCCGAAGTAAGCAAGGCACCCGAACCGTTGAAGCAGCATCGGGAGCTGCTTCATCAAGTGCGCGCTCTCACATCCTACTCCGATATTCTTGCCCTCCTGCACGAACCCTTCTGCATCAAAGAAGCCCCGAAGGAATGCAGCCACGAAGACGTTCGGCATCAGAGAAATGACTTCTGGGACACTCATCTTCCTGGTCTTGTCGGAGGTGGGATAGTCGAAGGCCTCTGTAAGAAATCTGGCGAGAGTCTTGCCCCCCTTGTCGTACACGATGTAGCTTGTCCTCCGCCACGCCCTGGTCGCCCCAACCCCGAACGCAGCCAACAAACAATCATGGAAAGCATCCATGATGTTGTTCGAAGTGTTGGCCAAGTGTCCGCTGCCAGCGAGCCCGTCACCGTAGAGCAGGCCGACGATATATGCAAGGGAGTCGAACCCACGCGGGTCCTTCGGAAGTTGGATCCAGGGTGAGCGGTGTGAGGCGCGGCGTTTTTTCGAGGCGAACTTTATTCCGTGGATAGCGTCATAAGCTTCTTCGGGCGAAATGCCGAGGGTGGCACAAATCCTTCGGTACGTGCTGGCGCGGTAGTAGCCTTTGCGAACATGGAACAGGAATTGGTCGTCGCCCATCTCTGCCCCGAGTACCTGCCGCCTTCCCTTGGAGAAGGCCGCCAAACGCTCGTTGGTGGCCGCAGAGGCTCTAATCAGGAAGTCGTCGGAGAGCCTCCTCAGAATCTCGGCCTTGATTCTGCCCAGATCGCTGTTCGGGACCCCAGTCTGAGACGGTAAGAGAAGGTAGTCCCCGATCGACAATCTCTCGGCCTCGACGTAGGCTGTCTCTCCCGACCGGGACATCGTTAGGAACTTGTGTTCTGGTGTGCACCTGACAGAGTACCCCGCTTTCGTCTGAACATCGATCAGTCTGTCAGCTCGCAACTTCCAGAGGTGAGTTACCTTCCGGGCTGCTACCCTTCCGTCAGGCCCGACAGAAAGGACTTCGAGGGCGGCGGCCTCGTACACTTCGCCATCGGGTTTCTTGTCAGGTAGGCCCGTCTTGTGCGTCTCAAAGACCTTTTGCGCTTCTGTTATTCTACCGTCGGCTAACTGGAGGAGGGTGTCTCCGCTAACGCACTTGCCTGAGTCCACATGGCCCAGGACTACTACGACTGGCTGTCGCAGACGCGCCTTCGATTCCGTCATGACCAAGGTCCCTCTTTATGCCACCCTCACCCGTTCACTTTTCCGAAGAAGGCCTTCGATTCTTTGGCGAAGGACTCTGCCGAGTCTGAAGCGTGAATCGTGTTGTCGGTGAGACCGAGCCCGAAGTCCCCTCGGATCGTCCCTGACGCAGCCTCCCAGCTCTTTGTGGCCCCGACCATCCTCCTGACTGTGGCCACGGCGTCC
>CAYYYU010000012.1:0-45663 GCA_964476175.1 uncultured Nitrosopumilales archaeon | reverse complement strand
GTTAATCGCGGTTGAATTTGAAATCGGTGCAGCCGCTGCACCATTCGTACTTGCCGCGAGAAGCTTCAGGAGATTCGACCTTTCCTGCTGGAGCGACGTTATGGTGTTGTCGAGGGAAGAGATTCTCTGATTTGATTGATTGTATTGCGCATAAAACAAGACACCCGTTGAACCGGTGACTATCAGAAGAACGACGAAGAGCAGCGGCAAGAGCCGCCGATTCGTCCCCCTAGATGGAATCCGGCCTTCCGATGAGGAAGTCGCGAGGCGCGAAAAAGTGTGCGTTCCCATGCGACCCTAGTCTCCCTCGCCAATCTTGCCGCCTTGCCGTTTCCTCCCGGGCCTCACGACCAATGCAACGAATATTGATGCAAGTATGACGAAGTCGATTGCGACCAAGACTAGATTTGACAGATTCGTCTGCTCCGGGAGCAGCTGCAGGACCTCCTTCAGGAAGAACAGGAAGAAGGCTCCGGAGACGATCAGCAATGAGGGCTGCCTCCTCCGCGTCCAGGCATACAAGGAGAGCAGAAAGAGGATGAGGGCGAATACCCCCGCACCGAAGCTCAGCAAATCCTGAATATCTCCCTGACCGGGATTAGTTTGGCCGACTTGAAGCATCAACTGGAACAGGCAAGAGGCCGAGCTCATCCGACCCCCTCCACACTCCCCCTGTCCGGTTCTCCAATCTCGGCCAGGATGTCTGCAAGCCTGTCCGCAAGCTTCTCCCAGATTCTTGGGTGGTAGACCTTCAACAGCCTCAACATCTCCCCTCGATCCCCTATGACCGTGTATCTGACGAACTGTCCTTCGTGCCTGGCCTCGACGAGCCCTGCGACCTGAAGGCGTTTCATGTGCCAGTTCACGGTGCCGGGGGACAGGCCGATGCAGTCAACTAGAGCCTTCTGCGTCGAGTCTCGGTTCTCGACCAGGAACAGCAATATGTCTCTCTCCTTTTCCTGAGACAGAACGTCAAGTATCTGCTGCTGTCTTTCCCCAAAGATGTAGCTCTGATAGAACCTCTTGCGCAGCCCCTGCCTTCTGGAGACGACCTTCCCTTCTCTTTCCAGGGTGTACAAGTGGTACTGGACCGTCCCCATCCCCATGTTCAACCCTCTCTTGATCTCCCTGAGGTGCGCCCCAGGATGGGTTCCCACGTACTCCAGGACGTCTTCCTTCCTCGTTCGTCCTGCGCCCTCGCCGCTTGACCCCACACGCTCATCACTTCGAGGCCGGCATGACTCTTCGCTGCGCCACGAGCAACCCCGGGCGTCTTGTATGCTTATCGGAATTCTTCCTATTGATTTTCTCTCTCTTCAGGGCTCCGGCTGCAAGGACTGAGGCCGTGGACCACATACTTCACACCTCGCTTTGCCTCTTGCCGAACCTAAGTCCACAGGGCGGCGGTCCAACTTGCCGGTGCCGTCTCATGATTGACCAGACGTCTCTACCGGTTCTTATAGGGAGTTTGGTACAAGTCTCAAAATGCGCTTCTTTGATGCAGAGGCGCCCGTCTCATGTCCCTTTAGTCGTAGACGGGAAGAATTTCGACATTTGTATCACAAGCGCTTTAAACGCCGTTATTCCACAAACAGGGGAGGTGAAGAAAACGCAACTAGCTGCACCAAACCAGCTTCGCGGAAGGAATGGCCTGCTCCTGCTGGGACTCCTCGGCGTGCTGCTTTCGCTCGCCTTCATAGCGAACGTAGCGAACATCGCTCACGCTCAGACGGCGACCTCCAGTAGCACCACGGCTTCCTCGCCCCAGACTTGCACCGGCCTCGGAACGCCACAGGAAGACGGCAACTGCCAAGGAACTGGTCAATTCGGCGACCAAACAGGACCAGACATAGAGTCAGCCGCCGTAGCAGAAGTGGATGGCTAGCCATTGAGAGAGGAATGGCTACCCTCCCCCCCTTTTTTTACGTGAAGAAAGATGTCTGATCTGGTCAGGAAATCTGCCACCATTCTCGTAGTAGCAGTCTTCGCTCTCGGAACGACCTATGGGTTCGGCGTAACCGGACCCGCCGCTGTCGCGCAGGGGTCAGGGAGGGGGACCAACCCGGCCACGGCAATTGCAGTCTCCCGAACGGAGCAGTTCGTCGGCGCTGTCAGCGGCAACTCCTATCTGTTCGTCGGGCTGCTCAACGGTACGGTACTGAGGATGAACCCTCTGACAGGGCACATATCCGCGTCTGTCAGGCTACCTGACGGCAACTCGGCTGCCCATCTTACGTTCTACAACGGGTCGCTCTACGTCGGGACCGAGTGGCTTCACGGCGCCAGGAACGAGGCCCCCTTCCACGTGTACAAGATTGAACCGACGACCATGGGAATACTCGGTCAAGTGCCTATGACATCGCACGACGCCAACGGGTTCGTCATGGCCTTCGACGGGTTCTTGTGGGCCGGAGATGGGCGTTGCACCCTCTTCAAGATCGACCCGAACAGCATGCAGGTGAAGGGCACCGTCCCTCACGTAGCCGAAGACGAGATGCTGTTCGACGGGATCCACTACTGGGCAGAATGCAGCAATGTGGTCAACGTCCTCAAGCCCGGCAGCGGCCTGCCTGTCCTGATAGCCTCGGGTTCATTGACCTTCCCCAACAGGCCGAGGGGGTTCTTCATGATAGGCACCGGCGTCTATTCGTCCGGGAGCCGGGACTTCGCCCTCTATTCCATGACCATTTCGCGGAACTCGGTCGTCTTCAGTAAAGCGGGGGCCCTCGACGGCCACAGCCTCCAGACACGGGACACATTGTCCTACGGAGGCTTGCTCTACGTGTACGAGACAGGCCCAGGCGCAGACTCGGGGAAGATTCCAGCGCGCATCTTCGTGTATGGCCACGACCTGCTCCTCAGGGCCGTAATTCCTCTCCCGGGTCCTGCCCTCGGATTGGATGCTTCTCAGCACTCCTTGTTCGTGTTCAACGGTCGGTTCTACTTCGTGACGGCGTCTAGTGTCGGATTTGTCGACCCATCCCTCGTCCGCACCACCTCGACGATAACAAGCGTCACCCAGACGAGCACGCCGGTCAGCCATACTACCTCAACCGTCTCAGCCACTGCCACCCCGAGTATAGACCGAACTCTGCTTGTTCTGTTGATGGTGATTGTCGGTGTAGCTTTCGTGGTGATCTATCTCTTCCGGGCGAAGGCTGTTAGGACCTAGCGAGAATCCTGAACTCAAAGCAGGCTGAGAGCGTTCTCCTCTCAGCCTTGGTCATTTCTGCCATGGCAGTCGCCACAGGGTTTCTGGTTCGGGGGAGTTCTCCAGCAACGCACCCACAGATTACGCAGGCATCCAAAATGCCGCGGAACTGCCTAGACGGCGGAACTTCAGGACCCTCAGTTCCGACGAATCTCTCTGTGGCCGTTGTCAAGCCGATTTTCACCTCGACCCCGTACTCTCAGTACCCCCACGGGTCGTTCTACGCTTTCTACAAGAAATATGCTGGGGCGGTTGGGAACATCACCGCCAATCTGGGTTGGCTAAGCACAAGTGTAGCCTCGGGAATGAAGTACAATTCGGGGTGGGGTCACACACTCCCGTTGTACCTATTCCTTACTTCGGTGGCAGCCAAGGACTGCGGGCTTGCGCTCGGGAAGAATCTTCATGTGTTAAGTGACATAGATGTTGACAACGGAGCCCTGTTCAAGCCCGACGGAAGCCGGAGGTTTGACGCGGTCATAATTGGGCACCAGGAGTACGTCACACAGAGAGAATACGACCAGCTGCGTCTCTTCGTGGCCTCGGGTGGGAGGCTAGTAGCCATGAGTTCCAACGAGTTCTACGCCAAGGTCAGGTTCGACCCGCTCACCCAAACGGAGACATTCGTTACTGGTCATGGCGGCTACGCCTACAATGGGCAAACCGCATGGTACGGCAGGTACGTCCGGCCTCCATGGAACACGAGCGGGTGGTTTGGGAGCAACTATTGCTGCTTTCACAGGTTTCAGTACAAGGGGGCGACCGTCAACCCAACTAATGCCATTGGGCGGCTGTTGAACGAGTACTATGGGGGGCGAATAGCCAGCGGCTACGTCACCCACGAAGAGAATTCGGTCTCAAGCCTCTTCCACACTTCAATCATAGCAACCTTCCTCAAGCAACCGGGCGTTACCGTTGCATCATATGTCCACGGGTACGGCCGGGGAGCAGTGCTCTGCCTCTGCGTTTTCGGAGAGGACCTCATAAGCTATGACAAGTCGACACAGTACTTCCTCGTTGCGTCACTTGCCGTTCCTCTCAAGGACTGGGTCTGAGCAAGAGCGCCGACCAGAGCCTGCGGGGCGACCTATCTGCTGAAAATCTAGGTCTGCAATCTCACACGCAAAGGCTAGGACACTCGTGACTGTCACGGCGCTCACCCGCGCCTCTCTCCACCCAGGCCCACCTCCTTTTTTACAAACCCTCGCTCTTTGCCTCAAAATACAACATCGTTCAACACCTTGAGCGCTGTACGACCTTCAGTCACCATTCACCAATGTGCTCATTGAGTGCAACGACGTAGTGCAAGGCTCGGTCTATTGTTCGAGTCCCCTCGCAGGTGAGGTGAGTCAGGAGCCGCTCCTAACTCTAATCTGAGTGGCGACAGAATGTCCACACCGTCCGGGCGGGGAGGAACGTATTAGAGGTCCGGGAGGGCAGCGGAAGCGTTGGGACGGCCTGCACTCGAAGTCAACGGAACAACCCGCTTTGCCTCCAAGTTGGCTTCGCTCGATAAGAAGGACGAACTTTGGAAGTCCATAGACGCCTGGTTGGAGAAGTTGAAGGCCGACTCCCAGGCAGGGACAAAGATACCCAGAAACCTCTGGCCGGCAGATTACATCAGGAATTACGGTGCCACGAACCTCTACAAGTGCAACCTGGCCGGGGCACACAGACTTCTGTACACGATTTACGTGGAATCAGGACAGGTGAAAGTGCTCGCCATCGACTTCATGACGCACAAGGAATACGAGAAGCTGTTCGGTTACTAGCTGCTTCCGCTACTTCAGACGGACGCTCTCTTCGATTAGCTTCTTCAGCTTCGGGTTGTCGGGGAACACCCACACTATCGACCTGCCATGAAAGATTATCTTGTTCGAGCTCCCCAGGTAGTCGATGATTCGTAGGAAAGTCTGATATTGCATCTTCCTAGGGAGGCTCTTCCAGAGCTGCCTCTTGCTCTGGTAGGTTTCAGACTCTTTGATTGCCCGCTCGACCATCAGAACAGTGTCGAGGCGCGGTTCGTGCAGTACTTGCGCGGTGGCCATTTACACGTCAGGCGCGATGGATAGTATATAAGTTTATACAACATTACCATGCTCGGGCGATGCACTCTAGAAGATTGCTTCAGCAGCTCTTGGAGTTACACCCCGTCCGCAGGGGCAGCCCCAGGCTTTGACCGTCAAGCCGAAGCGCCTTGCGCGTTTCGGTTCTCCAATCTCGAAAGAAGGGCCATGATTCTCTCGAGGTCTGACCCCTTGACGTTCACAGCATCGTCGTCATTCCTTGCCTTGCCCTTTTCCACGGAAACAGTGACCTATACCGCTTTTAACGGGACGCACAGCCAACCAAGATCCGGTAGTGCTGTTTCTTCCTGTGAAAAAGAGACGCCTGACGTCACTTATGGAACGCCAGCGGATAAGTTGTGAAAGCATCCCGAACCGACCTATTTAGGCCTCGTCGACGAATCATCCATTCTCATGCTAGGACGCTTCCAGCTGACCCGTCGCAGCACGGAGCTTCTCTGCCCATTCTTTCCTGAACCTTTCGAGCCTTTCTCGGTTCGCCCCCCACCTCTCCTTGTCCATGCAGGCCTGTATGGCATCCTCGACCAGCTGTAGCAGGTATGCCGGCTCCAGGGCGTCCAGCTCCCAGACCTCATCGCCGTACAGCTTCCTGTATACCCCCGACTTCTGCCCGAGCTTCTTCATCTTAGACGGGGGGAGGTGCAGCTTCTGGGTCTGTTCGAAGGTCAGGGCGATTCGCCGGACCTCGATGTCCAAGGCTCTCCCCTTCGCTTCGGCATATTCTTCCAGCCTGCTCGCCAGCTTCTCCTGTATGTGCATCCCGGAAGGGTCGTGGTCCCCAAGGTACAAGACGCGAACCTTCTCCCCTTCGGGGAACCTGTCCAGGGCCTTGGCGACCTGGGTGTAAGAGGAGTAGCCGCGGCCGACAATCAGGTTGACGTTATACTTCTGACAGACAGGGAATATCACCCTTGAAAGCGCCTCTTTCTCTATCCAGACCTCAGGACATACTGGTTGCTCGCCCCAAGCGTTGACGTTGAGGTTGGTGATGAGGTCTTCGACCTGACGCCTCAGCTCCTTCATGGGCTCTTTTTCTTCCGGGTCGTTGAAGTACTCGGTGCGGGACATGTCGATTATCCTCTCGTAGTCTATCTCCCCCTCCAGCCTCCCCTCGACCAAGGCCTTGCTGAAGTGGCCGTAGGACGACCTTGAGTTCGGGTACCCCTTCTTCGCCACCATCTGGTAGAAGAGCTGGCGGATGGTGAACAGCATCTCGAGGTACCGGTCCATGTACTCCTTGACGGCGGAGATGATGTCCGCGCCGGGGAACCCACCGGTGGTCAGGATCCTCGACGCCGAGCGCGTGACCCTCTCCCTATGTCGTCGTAGAACGGCTCGATGTCCAGCTGTCCCTTGGCGGGGTTCTGCCATCGGATCGAGGGGCAGACCAGGTGGACCAAGGCCCTGAGCCTCTTCTCCCGGAGCAGGTCCGTCATCCTCATCACCCTGTCCTCGCTCCGCTGCTTCGAATAGACGAAGCCGGAGAAGGGGGAGCCTAGAGAGGCGGTGAAGTTGATGCACTCGGAGAGATTGGGGGATTCGCTCGCCATGGCGGCCGCCTCGACCACGTAAGGCACCCTCACCTCCCCGTCCGTGAAGACCCCCGGCTTCTGGGCGTACCTGGTGAACCCGTAGCGCTGGAACGCCTCCCTCCCCACGCGGGGGAGGGCTACCGGGCCCATGCTTTTCGCGCGGGCCCTCATGGCGTCGAAGAGGTTTCGGGCCTGCGAGTCCGAGAGCCGAGAGACGTCGGCTCTGTCGTCAATCTCCGCGGCCTCCCGCACGCTGCGGGCTACGACCGTCCCCCTGAGCCCCTTGAACTCCCTGATCATGCTGGCCGCCGACACCCCTTTGGCTTCGGTCAGGAGCTGCCTGAACTCCTGGAATGAGTAGGTCCTGATGTCAGGGGAGGTGCAGTGTCCCTGACAGAATCCGTAGAGTCGTGTGTACCGACGGTTTAGCTACAGTCTGTAGTCCATCAGCATTCTCTGCACCAGCTCTCGGGCGTATACGGTTCCCGTCGGGAAATGGTATGGAGTTGCGGCTTGATTATGCCGTCCTTCCCTCCTCTTTTGAGCTACTTTCGTGGTCTATACGGCCGTCCTGCAATCACCGCGGCAACGGTAGAGACCCACGGCTTGATTATTACTCCTCCTCTGTGTGTTTTTTGAACGATGTTGATGGTCTATACGGCTCGTTTTGTGAGAGCTTCCCGGAGTCTCGACTTTGGCACGATTAGACACAGGAACTTGCATTCGACGACTATCTCTTCTCCATGTTGATGACTCGAGAGGCGTATTTCGTCTCGGTGGGTTCAACGGACGAATAAATCAGGATTCCTCCATCCGCGCGCTCCTTTAGCAACTCCATTACATTCTTTCCTGTCTCCGAATCTAAGTTGGAGAGGGGCTCGTCTGCCACCATAACTGGGGAACATCGTAGCATCGCCCTCGCGATGTCCACTCTTTTCTTCTCACCTCCGCTCAACTTGGAGGGTCGGTGGTTCAACCTATCTCCGAGGCCCAACCGAGTCAAGACTTCGATCGCCTTGACCTTGGGCACACCAGTCAATTCTGAGACGTTCTCCAGGGCGCTGAGGTATGGCATCAAGAGTGGCTCTTGGAAGGTGTATGATATCTTCTCCCTTCTTGACTGATTCATCTCAGCGTCTGTCATGATAGCCAAGTCCTTGCCATCAAAGAGGATTTTCCCCTTGTCGGGCCTGGTAATGAGCGCCATCAGTTTCAGGAGTGTGGACTTGCCGCACCCACTCTTTCCCAGGAGGCACAGCGGCTTGCCTTCTTCTACTATCAGAGTTGCCCCTTTGAGTACGTTGACTGCGCCATACGATTTCCACACGTCGATAAGCTCAATCATACTAGAATTCCCTCAGCAGCGTGTCCACTCCAGCTTTCCCGAGCCTCCATCGCATGAGACCTGCCGCTACTGCAGCGATACTAGCGGCAATCAACCCCGCGGAGAGGAAATCGGTCGGGCTTATCGAAGGCCGTACTTGTAGAACTGACCCAAAGGCCTAGTAGCTAAAACGGATGTTTTGCGAAACGACGTATGAAAGCAAACCACTCAGGGCGAATGAAATCGCAACAAGAATCAAGAAATATGCGAATAGGAACTTGTGATCTTGTTCCAGTCCCAGCCTACCGTTAACAGGAGTCCGGTCTCCCAACCTCTTCTGTTCGCGGCTAAGAAGGACACAAAGAGGACTGCGGTCATCGACGAACCAACCGACACTACCCCGATCAATTCGTAGAGCGGCGCCGTACCTGATTCGACCGAGACGAGATTGTTAACGGTGGCCTGATCATAGGTGACGCGGTAGTCGGGGTAGGCCGAAAGCGAGTTCGTGATGGAGTTGGCCGCGGCAGCGACCTGTCCTACAGAGTTGACTTTGACTATCAGTAGGTTGGCTCCGACCCCGAACGTCTGGTTGTACAGACTCCGACCTATGGTGCTTTGGAAGAACGCTGGATTCCACAACGCTAGCACCGAGTCTCCAATCAAGGGATTGTAGGCGTTAACGCCGACCGCGAGGGCCGTGAAGTTGACTCCCGCGATCGAGACGCTGGCGTTGTCCCCCACGGCGAAGGGGTGGCCCTGATTGTTCAGGTTCAACAATGATGGCGAGGTGACTACGAACCCAGGTTCGTTGGTGTTCGGAAGCCTCCCGGAGACCAGTCCAATCAGCGACGAAGGAAAGCCATACGGCCCTCCAATGACTGCGCTTTGCACAAATTGGTTCGCACCCTTGATGCTCACTCCTTCGCCAGGAGGAGGAGGTTGAGTATAGTTCGGGAAACGGAACATTGTGAAGTTCACATCCACTGGGTAGACCGCCTGAATCCCTGCGATGGTTGATATCTCATCGACGACGCTTGAGGGCAGCGTCGACTGCTGGCTGAGCGGATTACCGTTGAAGCTCACAATTACATATGTTCCAGTGGTGTTCGCGTAGCCCGAAAGCCCAGATTCCAAGGATGCCCCAATCGCCGGGATCACAATCCAGCCAGTCAACCCAGCAACCATGATTGCTACAATCAAGGCTGAAAACGCGGCCTCGCCAAAGGCCTTCTTTTTTGCCAAGTAGATGGACATTTATCTCCACCAATCAACAAATGAGGGGGAGAAGGCCGGTCAAAGCATTCCCTTCTCAGTTCCAGGTGTAGTAGTCAGTCGCCGTGTACGCTATCTGGACGCTGTTGGGATTCCCGTAGAAACTAAACACAGACGTATCACTGCTTGCGCTGAACGTCTTGCCGTAGTGTCCGGCTGAGGTCAGTTGGTAATACGCAGTGCAGGAGCCGCCACCGCTAGGGATGCAATATCCGACATCGAGACTATATCCGGACGGGCTTGTCGTCGAAAGATACGGGCTCAGTGTTAGGACGTTGTAGGGATAGCCGTTCGGAGGGCAGAGGAAATAGTCGCCCGACTGCCCGTTAGCTGAGAGAGTCCCATAGCAGGATGCGTGCCCGTTATTGATTAGTGGTCCGTCATTGCTGGGCGGGGGGGTAGCATAGGCAGCTGCGACGGCGAAGACGGATGATACGAGGGCGAACAACCCTATCGCTATGGCGAATTGACTTCTTTTCTCCATGTCCCAAAAGAGTCAATCGAAGGGAACTAAAGATCGCTCAGCATAGATACGTATCTATGGTACGTTGACGGTAGAGTGAAAGAGACTTGAGACCCTTTCGATATCCTGAAGACTCAGGATCCCTTTGCGAGTCGTCGCATACCTTAGGTCGTCCTCCATCTCGATTGCTTTCAAGAGCCCCAAAGAGATTAGGTAATCGACCATTTCCTTCGCCGTAGAAAAGTTCAGCCTGCAGAAGAGTGCAATTTCCGTGATGCCGAGAGGGTCGGCGATAAGGCGCCTTAGGATCTCTGCATAGATCTCCAGCTTGTTCCTCCTCCGCTGCATGAACAAGCTATTCTTGGGGAGGGGGAAGAGATTGACTAGATTCGGCAGAGATGCCTCAGCACTAACCTCGGCCGTCGATGTCTGGGAGTTCAGCAACCAGGAGGAGGCGCCAGGTGAGGGGATTGCCGCCGTTCCAGTCCCAGTCTGCGGTAGAGGCGCAAGGATGACCGGGTTTCCTCTGGGCGAATCGATGACAACGGCGCTCCCTGTTGAATGGCTGCTGGTTTGAGCCTGAATATTCCCGGATGGCAAAGTCGCCCAAGCTAGGAGCAAGATTGCGGCCAGAATCATCGGAGCCAGCGTGCCCGTCGCGGACGTTGTTCTTGCCGAATCTCTGCCGAATTGGTTCTCATGACCGCCGCCAGATGTACGACCTTCTCCGCAGGAGCTTTGAGATTTAAACGATTCCAAGAGATGAATAGGTGGCCGCCCAAGCCAATGACCAAGAATGAGCGGTTTGCCTTTATGCTAACTACAGGATATATACTGCGATCGCTTTGTTAGACTTTAGATGAGCTGAACCGAGTCAGGGAACCGTACCCGCCCAACCCTGGTGCATTACACCCCGCGGTGCATCACACCTGAAAGCATAAGTGTAGACGCCGGGTTCGAATCCCCAAGCGCACACATCCTCGGGATTCGACGCCATCGGGGATTCGGCAGCGTAGGTTAATATGCCCCGGCCGGGATTCGAACCAGGGCAGCCTTCTCGAAAGGCCAGCAGGCTTCTGACAACCGTGTGATGCGTGACAAGCAAGAATCTCAAGATTGAATGCGCTTTGGATTCCTGCCTCCTGAAGCTCGTCACGACTGAGGTTGGTCTTTTTATTCCTCTTTCAGATGCAAAGGGCTATGGTCAAGGGCTCGAATCGGCTAGGACCCGCAGAATCATTTCGGGTCCAAGGAAAGAGGCCCTGCAGGGTTCGAATCCCTTCCGGCCTAGTCTGAAATAGGTCAGAATCAGCTCCGTTTGGCTGTTTGATATCTAAATCAAGCTCTGTTTCTGGGCCGTCAAAACCCGGGAGACCCGAACCCTTGGCCTCCCAATTGACGCGATATTCTCGAACACGCTACGAAGTGCTGACATAGAACGTTATCTCCCCGCCATTGGACTGATATTGCACGCCTGCTTGGGGAGAGAGGTGTTCCGTGAACCAGGGGTTCGTCGCGGGCTTGTCGAACACGATCAGTCCTCCGTTGCCAGTCGTCGTAATCGTCTCATTGTTGTAGGTCACACTGGCGCCGTCAACGAAGGAGATCTTCATTGGCGGGAGCCAGTAGGCGCAGTAAGCGCCTCCGTTTGTCGACGTTATCAGTAGGGTGTTGTTGATGAATCTCCAAGTTCCCTCGTTTGCCACTCCAGCTGCGATGGGGACAGTGAATGTGAAATTGACACCATGAAACATGATGGTAGAGACGGTGCTACCGTCGTATCGTGGGATGAACGTCGCGTACCAGTAAGTCCTTCCTCCGAGCGTCACGGTCCCATTCTCGGCCAGCTGTATAGGCTGCTGGCCAAGGGTAAGCTGATGACCGCTGATCTTTGTGCAGTCGATGGAGTTCACCGAGGTATTGACGATGGTGGTTACACCCCCTGGTCCAAGACTTGAGCCAAATGCGTACGTGACCGAGGCTGCGAGCCCGAGAGCAGCGACAACTGCGATGGCTGAGGTGATTACAACCCTCCTCTTCTGGCCGAACGATTGCATGCCGCATCCTATGTCAGGGTCGGGAGATAGTTCTACGGATTAGAATGCGGCCGTTCTAATGTTAGAACTAATAGCCGTCAGGGCCGACCAGAGGGCAGCAATGGACCCGCTTTGAAGGAGAACAGCGCGGACGACATTCTGGAAGGGACGACTCGAAAAGTGTTCAGGTTCGTCTACCGGCAGCACGATCCTGTGGGCGTTCATGATATCCAGCGTGGTCTTGGACTGAGCTCTCCCTCGGTGGCCCACTATCATGTGAGCAAGCTCCTCAAGGCGGGTCTGATCAGGGAGGATGGGGACGGATACACGGTAAACAAGGCAGTATTCGAGAACATGATCCGGCTGAAGCGGACTGTAGTGCCTCTCCAGACAGCGTATGCGGCCTTCTTCTTGACTGCGTTTCTTGTCCTGGTGGTCGCGATGAGGCCAAGCGAGCTGTTCCCTTCCTACGTCTTCGGGGTTGTCGTGGCAGCCGTCGCTTTTGCCGTTTCCTCGTACGAAGCATACAAAGCCACGAAGGCCCTGGTCTGAAGACTTTGTCGTAGAGTGTTTATCGGTATACCCGCTTCGGTGTCTTCTGGCCCACGATTCGTTTTATCGAGCCCCTTCTGGCCCACTTCGGATTCGCTTAATTCTCTAAGCGTATACGTCGGGTCCGCGCAAAACAAGCCAAGAATCAACGCCTCTTGGATAGCATAGGAAGAGCGATCTTCTTATCTGCAAGCGTTCAGGCAAGGCTTGCGACAAATGGGCTCATATTCGGTACACTATGGGTTTAGCCAGTCGTTCGACTTCCCTGCGAAGATGGCGTTCGATTGGTGCACCGACTACAGGCCCGACGACTGGGCGAGGATGGGAAAGGAGGGAACGAGGAGGATTAGGCGCATCAACGAAGACACCCTGATACTCATCGACACTGTCACGGGCAAGGACGGTCCAGTAACCAAGCAGAGGCTCGTCCGACTCAACCCGGAGCGCCTGGCTTGGACCAACACTCACCTTGCGGGTCCGAACAAGCACTCGCAGTTCTGGTACCAGATTGTCGCAAAGGGGAGGGAAAAGTCAAGATTGGATTTCACCGGCCTACAAGTAAACTACGGGAAGCGCCCTCCAGCTGCGAGGATTGCGGAGATAGCAGAAGAGCTCAAGGCTGACGACTCGGGAATGTGGACGCTGCTGGCCAAAGAGATGCGTAAGGACTTCCGCAGGCAGAAGCGCTGAACCACTACAGTCAACAACATCTTGTACGGTGCCTGTCATCTTAGGTGCGCTCGCCGGGACTTCCACCCCGGGTTTAGTGGGATAACAGAATCGAGCAAACAGGCCGGGCTCAGGATTCGCTTAATTATCTAAGCGCATACCTTCCGGCCCATTGCAAATACCCCAATTCATGCCCAAGTCAGCAGTGGGTGGGGAATTCACGACCAGAAGATTGGTGCGAAGTCCCTGTGACCGGACAGCAAGTTGGGCTCTGTCGCACTGCGTACCAAGTGTCAGGGTGAGGGTGGCGTCCTGTCCTGCCTCATCTGATTCATTATCTGGCTGGACGTGAGAACCATTGCAAAGCCTTTCCTGAGCGTCCTGAGCTCGGCTTCGTGTAGCTCTGAATCATCGGTGGCTGTTACGTCGCTTCCTACGACCACCTTGAACCCTCGCTCATATCCTTGCCTCGCAGTAGTCCCACAACAGAAATTCGTCAGGGTACCGCAGATTATGATTGTGTCCCTCCCTAGCCGTTTCAGAATTGTTTCCAACGGTGTATCATAAAACGCCCCGTATGAGGGCTTGTGGATCACGATTTCTTCGTCCGACGGGGAAAGCTCGTTCCAGATTCTGCCCTCTCTGAAGAAAGACAGGTCTTGTGGCTCGCCTTGATACCTGTTGGGCATGACGCTTCCACTCTTCGGCCTATCAAGATAGCCGTGCGTTTTCGCAAAAGCGGTGAAAATCACTGGAACCTTCCTCCTTCGGCAGAACTCAACCAGTCTTTGCATCCTCGGAACCCTTCTCGTGGCCTCCGGCACCCAGAAGGGAGTCCATCCGGGTTTCACGAATTCGTCCTGCATGTCAATGACCAAGAGGGCAGACTTTCTTGGCTTGATTGGAAATGAAGGGTTGGCAGAATATGCTGCCTTTGCAAGCCGGAGAACGTCATCTTCGGTATACCTGCCTTCGCTGGTTCTTGCCTTCATTGCTCTCCCGCCTCGTTGACCGCGTCTGGTATTTCTGGGCTCGGTTTCTATATCCAGACGATGAACCCGGGGGACGACCTGAAGGTCACGGTGGCGCAGAAGGGGCGGCTCATGGAGCTGAAAGGAAGGGTCGGGAGGAGACCCGCGGCAGTTCGGAAATCTGCCAGCATTAGTTCCGTAGCAGTCCCCGAACTTAAACCGAGCACTATCCGGACCCCTGGCAGGAAACCTGCCCTTTCTTCTTCAGAACTCACAGCGCCGTCTAGGGCCTGGCCGATTCGCCAACGAGATGGAGTTCGACATTGAACTTCACCACTTTCTCCTTTCCCACCGTCACGCGGGCCAGCTTTCTGCCATAGTCTTCGTTCTTCCCGCTCTTGGCGTACCTCTCCGCACTGTTCTCGTCGTCCCACAGTGAGACGACCGTGAATTCGTCCTTCTTTCCTACCTGGCGGAGGAGGTAGAGCCTCCTCATGCCCTCCAGCTTCACTGCCGTCGAGCCCACTTCTTCCCCGAATTTCTTCACGAATTCGTCCCCCTTTCCTGCCTTCGCTTTCATCGTGATTAGCCTAGCGAACTTTGTCTTCGTCATCATGGTCTACTCCGGTGCCCAGTCAAGATAAACTTGGTGCAATCGCCCACCTGTGTCCGAAGCCGAAACACACGCGTCAGGGCACCCTCTGGTACGGCATCATGAATCGGGCCTGTCCCTCCAGCCGGCATGGTCCTGCGTGCCAACAGCTGATGGAGTGCGGTGACCCCGACCGCAGGCACAGTCAACTGTGCCAGCATCACAATGATTGGACCGGTGACGCCGGCGTAAGGGACCACCAGAAGTGAGCCTATCCCGTCCCAATAGCCGTGCAGCAACAGCACGGCCAACAGATTCCTGCCTGTGTACCAGTAGCAGAGGCTCAGGGAGACCGCTCCCACTGCCACCAGCACGAAGCCGGGGAGCGAAAACGCCTTTGGGCCCTCCGTCCAGAGCGCGGGGAGGTGGTACACGGAATAGACGAGCGCTGATGCGAGAGCACCCGCGCTCCCAAATCTGATTGCCTGATTGAGTTCGTTAATCAGATAGGCCCTGAAGAAGAGCTCTTCTGCTACGACCAGCGAAAGGAGACTGATTATGCCGCGGCTAAACGAGAGCACGTCTGGATAGCAAGCGTACCCGCCTCCTCCCCCGAAGCAGAGGTGAAACGGCGTAGTGACCATTCCGAAGACCAAGGTCATAATCACGAGAAGGCAGCTCCCCGCTCCCAACTCGACCAGAGCGGAGCGACCCACCGACTGTGCCTTCCTCCACAACCCACTCCACCATAGCCAGATTAGCGCCAATGCCGACAACCCGAGTCCAACGAATACCGATTGCACCGGCACGATGACTTGCTTGAGACCACCGAACAGCGTCGGGTCCAGGTCGGTCACGCTAATCAAGACGAGGGCGATCAAGAGAGAAGACGCAAGTCGGATGATTCGGAGGTGGCGCAGCATCACATCACCCCAATCGAATGCCAAGCGACAAGAACGCCAGTCCAGTTAAGCGCAAATGTGAAGTTGGGTCTCAAATGGTCCCAACTCTTATTAAACGCATTTCCTCGCCGCGAGACGTGTAGAAATTGCCCGTTAGGATAGCCATTGACGTCGGTGGTACCTTCACCGACCTGTGCGCTTTCAACGAGACGACGGGGGACTTCACCTTCGTGAAAGACTCCACGACCCCAGCAAACTTCGCAGAAGGGGTGATCAACGTGGTACGCAAGAGCAAGATAAAGGGCGAAGAGATGAACCGATTCATCGGAACAGGTTCCACTATGGTGATAAACGCTCTGACGGAGAAGAAGGGAGCAAAGACACTGCTCGTCACGACCAAGGGATTCAGGGATGTGCTCGAGTTGCAGAGGTCGAACAGGACGGACATATACAACCTCAGATACGAGAAACCGAAGCCATTCGTTCCGAGACATCTGAGGTACGAAGTCGACGAAAGAACAAGCTACCGCGGCGAAGAGATACGACCGCTAAACAGGGACGACGTTCTGAGGGTTGCGGATGCCTGCAATCGCCAGGGCGCCGAGGCCGTTGCGATTGCATTCTACAACTCCTACGCGAATCCGAAGCACGAGATAGAGTGCTACGAGATTCTCAGGGACAAGGTCAAGACGCCATACATAACAATGTCCCACGACCTCTCTCGGGAATGGAGGGAATACGAACGCGTAAACACGGCGGTTCTGAACGCGTTTGTCCAGCCGAAGGTGCACCAGTACCTCACGACACTCGAGAGCGAGCTGAGGAGGCTGGGAGCGAAGATCGGGGCTCACGTGATGCAGAGCAACGGGGGCATCTCCACCTTCGAGCAGGGAAGGAAGACACCGATTTATCAGGTCGAATCCGGTCCGATAGGCGGAGTCATAGGCGCCCAGGTCGTCGGCAAGACCGTCGGGGATGAAGACATCATCACATTCGACGTGGGTGGAACCACGGCGAAGACATCGCTGATTGACTCGGGCAGGATGAAGATAAACACCGAGTACTCCATCGGCAGGAATCAATTCTTTTCCGGTTACCCAGTCAAGGTTCCAGTCGTAGACATCGTCGAGATAGGAGCCGGCGGAGGAAGCATCGCTTGGGTCGATGAACTCGGCTCGCTCAAGGTGGGACCCCAGAGCGCAGGAGCGGACCCGGGTCCCGCGTGTGAGAACAAGGGTGGGACGAACCCGACGCTCACAGACGCCTTCGTTCTGACCGGGGTGATCGACCCGAACTATTTCCTCGGGGGCGAAATCAAACTCAGGCCGGACCTTTCGGAGAAGGCGTACAGGACGTTGACCGACAGGATGCGAATGAAGGCGATCGATGTGGCCATCGGTGCGATCGAAATCGCAACGGCGAACATGGTGAACGCCATCAAGCTCGTGTCGGTGCGCAGGGGTTACGACCCAAGAGACTTCACGATGGTGGCCTTCGGAGGCGGGGGTCCGATGTTCGCCGTTTCGCTCGCAGAAGAGCTCGGCATAAGGAAGGTTGTAGTGCCGAGAGTTCCGGGTGTCTTCTCTGCCTGGGGTATGCTAATGACGGACCTCAGACACGACTACATCCGCACGAAAGTCGTCAGCCTGGAGCCCGGGAACCTCGATGAACTGCAAGGGATACTCGACGAGATGAAGAGAGAGGCCACGCAGCAACTGGGGCTCGAGGGAATCCGCGACGACGAACTGCGTTTCGAAGGATTCTTCGACATTCGTTACCTGGGCCAGGAGCACACGATTTCTACCCCGGTTCCGATGAACGTGAGCGCGGAAGGCTCGCTGGCCACCATACGCAAGCGTTTCCAGGACCTGCACTACAAGGCCTACACCTTCAACCTGAAGGACCCAACGGAGGTCGTGAATGTGCGCCTCGTGGCCTTCGGTAGGGTTAAGAAGCAGTCTCCGAAGCCAATGAGAGCCCCGAGGAAGGCGAGGGCGAAGCCGACGAAGACAAGAAGAGTATACCTCGACGAATCCGGATTCAAACGGCTTCCAGTGTACTCCAGGGATTCGATCCCGATAGGAGCCCGTGTGAGGGGTCCCGCGATAGTGGAGGAGCCAACGGCAACGACGATACTCAGGAGGGGCAACCTGATGACCAACGACAAATATGGGAATCTGGTAGTGGAGGTGTAGCGTAATGGCCAAGATATCCGACTTCACTCTGGACATCATCGAGAACAGCCTCATCGCTTCAGCCGAGGAGACGTTCTCGGCCTTCGGTAGGGCGAGCAAGAGTCCCGTAATATACGAGGTTCTCGACTACGCTGCGGGCCTAACGGACGCGAACGGCCGATTGGTCGCCCAGGCCAACGGAGTTCCCGGTTTCCTTGGAACACTCGACCTGGCTGTCCAAGACTGCATCAAGAAGTTCGGGAAAGACGGATTCTCGCCGGGTGACATATGCATCGTCAACGTCCCCTACAGCAGTGGAACGCACCTGAATGACGTGAATCTGATCATGCCTGTCTTTGCGAAGGGAAGAATCGTGGCGTTCTCCGCAATCAAAGGCCATTGGAGCGAGGTGGGCGGTATGCACTTCGGCAGCTGGACCTCTGATTCCACAGAGATCTATCAGGAGGGAATGATCTTTCCGCCAATCAAATTGTTCGAAAAAGGCAAGGTCGTCCAAGCGATGGTCGACATGATCAGGGCGAACGTCAGGACGCCAGACATGACGCTCGGCGACATGGAAGCCCACGCGGCATCGCTGAGGGTCGGGGCAAAGAGGATACAAGACATCTGCGACAAGTACGGTGTCGCCACTGTCCTTGACGCGATGAATAGGATCCAGGCCAAAGGAGAAAGGCTCACGAAACTAAGACTGAAGGACCTGCCGCACGGTAGCTTCGAGGTCGAAGACACAGTGGACGACGATGGTATTACAGACACTCCCGTGCCTGTGAAGGCGACGGTCACCATATCGGACGACGAATTCGTGATTGATCTCAGAGGGTCGGGGAAGCAGGCCAGGGGTTCAATAAACTGTCCATGGTGCGCCACTGTTTCGGCCGCAAGAGCGATCTTCAAGTCTGTTACAGACACGCACGGTCCGGTGAGCGACGGGAACTTCAGGGCGCTCAAGGTGTTCGCTGACCCGGGCACCATATTCAACCCAATTCCACCGGCCCCGACCTCGACCTACTGGGAATCGATGGCTTTCATCACTGACCTGGTGTGGCACACCTTGGCACCGCTCATACCCGACAGACTGTCGGCGGGGCACTTCCTCAGCGTCTGCGGCACCATAGTCGGAGGCACCGATGACAGGACCAAGCAGCCGTTCGCCATAGTAGAGCCGCAGCCTGGAGGATGGGGAGGGGCCCTCGGGAAGGACGGAGAAAGCGGGCTCGTCTGTTCGGGAGATGGCGAAACCTACATCATGTCGAACGAGGTGATGGAGGTGAGATACCCCATAGTGGTCGAACAGTACGCATTGAACATAGTTGGTGGTTGCGGGAACGGCGAGTTCAGGGGTGGCTTCGGCGTGGTGAAGGACTACAGGATAAACAACTCCAACGCGAGCTTCACCTCGTCCATGGGCCGCTCGCTCTACCCATGCTGGGGCATCAACGGCGGAACGAAGGGGACGCCGAATTACTTCGTGATTGACAAGTCGAGCCAGGCTCCGCGAAGATTGAGGAAGGTAGCTGCCGAGTCGCTGCAGAGGAACGACCTGATCAGCCTGAGGACAGGAGGGGGAGGTGGTTTTGGAGACCCGCTCAAGAGAGACCCCGAAAAGGTCCTCGGCGACGTGATCGACGAGTACATCAGCGTCGAACAGGCAAGCAACGACTATGGCGTCGCGGTAGACAAGGCGAGGATGAAGGTCGACCTTGAAGAGACAAGGAAATCGAGGGAATCGGCCCTCGCCAAGCGGCGCTGACACTGCTCCAGACTACGTGCGTCGAGGCTTGAGGAGTTTCCAAGTCTGCCGATGTACTGGCGTGCATCTCACGCACGCTCAAATCAGGACAAACGAATTAATATTAGTTTGACACTTTCATTCAGCTACAGATGAAAACGCGAAGCTTTCAGAAAATGCATGCTATAGCTAGAAGCATTATCGTCGTCATAATCATCGTCATCCTAGTAATCGTAGGAGTTGGAGCATACTACGTATCGACTCCGGGCCCAAGCACAACCACGACAAGCACCAGCACCACCACGACAGGCAGCACAACTACATCCCCAGCGCTCGCCTCCGGTGTGCTCGGCGTGACATTCGCAAACGTTCCCGTCTCGGACCCTGCCAAGGGCTCCGACGAGGCAAGCTCGACAGCACTCGTAAACCTGTACGACAGCCTGGTCTTCCCAACCTCGGCTGGAACTCTCCAGCCAGACTTGGCGACCTCTTGGACGGTTTCCAGTAACGGTCTCACATACACATTCAAGATAAGGCAGGGTGTGACGTTCCACAATGGAGATTCGCTTACGGCGAGCGACGTAGTCTTTTCAATGAACAGAATGATAACTATGGGCCAGGGATATTCGTACCTCTTCTCGCCCTACATAGGCAACGTAACGGCGCCCGACAGCTCCACGGTGGTGATGAGTCTGAAGAAACCATTTGGCCCGTTCATGACGGCCCTGGTCAGACTCTACATTCTCGACCAGAAGCAGGTGATGGCCAACATTGGGTCAGGGCAGTACGGGAGCAATGGTGACTACGGGTCGACCTGGTTGCTCACGCACGACGCAGGCTCAGGGGCCTATTCGATTCAGACGGCCAACCTGGAGTCATCCATGACATTGCAGGCGTACACAAATTACTGGAACGGCACCCAAGCGAATCAGCCTAGCACCATCCAAATCATAGGCAGCACTTCATCGACACAGGCCCTCTTCACCAGCAAGGAGATTCAGATAACTGACCAGTGGCAACCGTACTCAACCGTCGCATCGCTGGCGCAGTTGAAGGGAGCCAAGCTGGTCACGATCCCAACAGTCAACGAATTCTATCTGATGATAAACACGAAGATGGCTCCAACCGATGACATATACGTCAGGGAAGCGATGTCATACGCCTTCAACTATACCGCAGTGGTCGACAACATCTTCCCAGGCAGCAAACCCTCAGCCGGTCCTGTGCCATCCGCTCTGCCGGGACACGCCTCGAGCATCCCTGTATCGCACCAAGACCTGACACTGGCCAAGCAACTCATCGAGAAATCGAAGTATGCGGGCCAGCTCAGCAACTATCCAGTGAAGTACTTCTGGGTCTCTGAGGTGCCAGCTGAGCAGAAGATGGCACTCCAGTTCGCTTCAGACATGCAACAGATAGGAGTAACGGTGCAGGTGATACAACAGCCATGGCTGACAGTTGTAGCGGACTTGGCCAACCTGACAAGCTCGCCCAACGTGGTATCAATCCAAGATGGTGCGAGCTACTTCGAGGCAGGCTCGGTTCTTCAGTCGAGATACACTTCGGCATCGGATGGAACCTGGGAGCAGAACGAGTGGCTCCAGAACGCCACGCTAGACAACATGATCTACTCGGCGCTGTCGACCCTCGACCAGACCGCACGCTTCAATGCTTATGCCACAGTCCAGCAGCAAATCTACAACATGTACCCTACAATCTACGCCTTCGACGTCTATGAGGTCAGGGCGTACTATCCAACCGTCGTCAATTGGTATGCCGCAAACGGCCATCCGATCGTCTTACTAGGATACGACTTCTATTTCAGGGACTTCCAGTTCTACCCGTCACAGATGACCGCGCTCGGCTGACAACCGGGGCGCGGCTCCCCCTTTTGTCTGATTGCCTCGCGCATCGAGGAGCAAAATTGCTTTGATGCGGGATAACGAATCAGAGGTGTCGGATGAATAGCCGACTAGGTTCGTGGAGTTTCGTCCTGAAGAGAATCGGCTATTCCGCTATCTCTCTGGTTGGCCTCTCCATACTTATCTTCGTAATAGCCAGAGTCCTCCCAGGGGACCCCGCGAGGCTTGCCCTGGGACCCAGGGCCCCACAGTCGACTGTGAATGCGCTCCGTGCCGCGCTGCACCTCAATGACCCAATCTACGTCCAGTACTTCTACTGGGTCCAAGGGATTTTCAGCGGAAACTGGGGTATCTCTCTTTTCACACAGAGGAACGTCCTTCTGGATGTTCAGGAGTTCCTGCCAGCAACTGTCGAGCTCATCATGTGCGCCGCGATAATTGACCTGATTATCGCGGTACCGCTCGGACTGATCGCGGGGAGATACGCGAACTCGGCGGTAGACAACGGCGTCAGGGTTCTGTCATACTTGGGCATCGCCGTGCCTTCATTCGTCGTTGCGGTACTGCTGCAACTCTTCCTCGGATATGGCACTCATCTCTTCCCAGTAATTGGAAGACTCAGTCAGACGGCCACCCCTCCACCGTCCATCACGGGGCTGTATACGATTGATTCGCTTCTGACTGGGAACCTTGGAGATTTCGGAGATGCCGTCCGGCACCTCATCCTGCCCGCCTTGGCCTTGGCCCTGGGTCCGATCGCGCAGGAGGCGAGAATAATGCGTTCCGCAGTGGTCGAGAACCTCCGCAGAGACTACACGCTTTCGGAAGTATCTCATGGTCTTCCCGAGCGCAGTATCTCGCTGAAGTACCTCATGAAACCCTCCCTCATCCCCACAATCACGATTTACGGCCTCGACATCTCTGCTCAGATCGCAAACGCATTCCTGATTGAGCTCATCTTCAACTGGCCCGGGTTTTCAAGATACGGCCTGAACGCGATGCTGAGCAAGGACCTGAACGCGATAGTGGCCGTCGTCCTTGTTGCCGGAATCATGTTCGCCATTGCAAACATCCTCGTCGACGTAGTCGTCGGCTACCTCGATCCGAGGATTAGACTGCAGCAGAGGAGTGAAGAATAGCTTGAGGTCGGGGAGAAGTCGTTCTGAAATATACGGGCGCTACTGGTACAAATTCAGAAGAAACAGGCTCTCCATCGTCGGGCTCGTCGCGATTCTTGCGGTCGTCTTCGTCGCTGTATTTGCGCCCTTGCTGGCTCCTTACCCAGCGAGCGCCGGGCTTTACGTGAACTTTGCAAATGCAGGTGCGCCTCCGTCCTCGGCCCACATCTTCGGCACAGACGACATAGGTCGAGACATCGTCAGCCGCATCATGTTTGGATTCAGATACTCCCTTATGCTGATGGGCGTGGTCCTGTCGATAAGCGTCGCTCCCGGAGTGTTGCTGGGCCTTGTCGCCGGTTACTACATCGGGCGGTGGCTGAGCACCGTGATCATGAGGCTGGCAGACATCTTCGTCGCCGTCCCCCCTCTACTCCTCGCATTGTCCGTAGCTTCGGTCCTGACTCCGAGCGCGGTCAACGCCATGCTCGCCGTCTCCCTGGCCTGGTGGCCATGGTACACAAGGTTGGTCTACAGCTCTGCCTCATCGATCAGGAACGAGGACTTCGTGCGCGCTGCAGAGCTCGTCGGTGCGAGCAAGCGACACATACTGTTCAATGAGATATTCCCGAACACTCTCGGCTCGGTCCTGACCAAGGTGACGCTGGATTGCGGCTGGGTAATACTGATCGGCGCCTCTCTTAGCTACGTGGGCCTCGGCGCACAGGCTCCCACGCCAGACCTTGGTACGATGATTGCCGAAGGGTCCAAGTACCTGCCAGGAGAGTGGTGGATTGCCATATTCCCGGCCCTCGCCATAGTCATCGTGATTCTGGGCTTCAATCTTCTTGGGGACGGAATCAACGACATGTTCTCGGCAGGAACAACATAGGTGGTTGATATGGTGCTCCTTTTGGAAGTCCAGGACCTCAGGGTTCACTACCGGGTCTACGAGGGAATGCTCAAGGTCCTCAACGGGATCAATATCTCTCTCGAGAAGGGGGAGACGATAGGCATCATAGGGGAATCAGCCTGTGGGAAGACGACCACAGTCAGGTCAGTCACCAGGCTTCTCGCGAGCAATGCGAAGATTGCGGGGGGCCAGGTCAGGTACGCGGGCGAAAATCTCCTCACGATGCCGAAGAATAAGCTCACGGACCTGAGGAGGAAGAAAATGTCAATAATCTTTCAGGACCCCTCTGCTGCTCTCAACCCGGTCTTTACCATCGGGCAGCAGCTCAATGACATAATCAAGTTCTCCACGGACGAGCATCTCTCGAAACAAGAGACGCATGAAAGAGCGGTGACCTTCCTGAAGGAAGCGGCACTACCCGAACCAGATAGGATACTCGACAGCTACCCTTTCCAACTGAGCGGTGGCATGAAGCAGCGGGTCAACATAGCGATGGCCTTGGTTTCGGCAAACGAACTCTTGATCGCGGACGAACCGGGAACGTCCCTCGACGTCACAATCGAGGACCAAATCCTGAAGCTACTCAAGAACATAGTTGAGGAGAAGAGACTCTCTGTGATACTCATCACGCACGCCCTCGGGACGGTCAAGAACTTCGTCGACAGGATATACGTAATGTACGCCGGAACGATAGTCGAAGCGGGACCCACAGCCGAGGTCTTCAACCACCCGCAGCACCCCTACACTCAGATGCTGATCAGAGCGGTCCCAAAGCTCACGGGAGGGGGGGTGCCAGAAGGAATCTTGGGCCAGGTGCCTAGCTACCTGAATCCCCCGGCAGGATGCAGGTTCGTGACCAGGTGCCCATACAGAATGGACGTCTGCAATACGGAGGTTCCGCCCATGTACAGCGCTGGGACCAACCAACAGGCAGCGTGCTTTCTATTTGACGGGAGGTACCACTCCCAATGAGCATGCCAATCCTGACCGGCGAGGACCTGAAGAAGTACTTTCCGAGTAGAGGGGGAGTCATAAAGGCAGTGGACAGCATGAGTTTCGAGATGAAGAAGGGCGAAGTCCTCGGCGTGGTTGGTGAGTCTGGTTCGGGGAAGACCACCCTTGGGAACATGATAGTAGGAATCTACGCACCGACGTCCGGGAGAATCACGTTCAATGGGACGGACATCTCGAAGAGCGCCAAGCACAGGCCTTTGGAGCTCAAGAGGGACATCCAGATGGTCTTCCAAAACCCCGCTTCCTCCCTAAACCCCAGACGCTCTGTCGGGCAGGCCCTCGAAGTGCCACTGAAGGTGCATGCCGAAGGAGTTTCGGTGAAGAGCCGGGTGGACGAACTGCTGAGCCTTGTCGAGCTTCCCCCCGAGTACGCCGACAGGTATCCGGAGGAGCTTGGCGGAGGCGAGAAGCAGCTCGTTGCCATAGCCAGGGCTCTCGCGACGAATCCTTCTCTTGTGGTCCTCGACGAACCGACTTCCGCCCTGGACGTCTCCATCCAAGCGAAGATAATCAACGTGCTACTCAGATTGAAGGGGAAGCTGGGGCTCTCCTACATATTCATCACCCACAACCTGAGTCTCATGAGGAACGTGTCTGACCGAGTCATGATAATGTACCTCGGCAAGATGAGGGAGGTGGCCGCAACAGAGGAATTCTTCAGGAATCCAATGCACCCCTACACCCGAATGCTCCTCTCCTCCATTCCAGTCGTCACAGAAGCGGAGGAGGAGGCGAAGCCTCAGAGGATTCAGAGCGTTGGAGAGATTGCTGGGGCGCTCAACCTGCCGAGCGGCTGCAGCTTCCATCCGAGGTGTCCGTATGTCATGGAGGTCTGCGACAGGGTTGACCCACCATTCCTCGAGGTGGCTCAACAGCACTTCTGCGACTGCCACCTCTATCCCAAGGACTACCGAGACACTGCAAGCAAGTGAAAGCGACCCGCCGCTCGCAAAGAAATAAGAAACGTCCTGCACCAAACCTGACCGGCTTGAGCGGTCACTACGACATCATCGTGATAGGCGCCGGAATCATGGGTGTCGCATCCGCTTACCATCTGAAGAAGAACAACCCTGACAAGGATGTCGTCGTCGTTGAGAGGTTCGGTGCTCCCGGCCAGGGCAATACGGGGAGGAGTAACGCGATGTTCAGGAACACCTTCTCATCGGCTGACAACCAGATCCTGTCGAACAGCTCCATCGACTTCTACCTGCATCTGCAGGAGGAAATGAAAATCGATGTAGGTCTGCAGCAAATCGGCTACCTCTGGCTTATGAGCGAGAAACAGCTCTCCAAGAGCGAACCATTCCTCAGGGAGATGGAGAGAAACGGGATTGAGGTTCGGGGGTTTGCATCTGAGGAGCTGAAAAAGCTCTTACCGGCCATGGAGACGGACTTCGAGTCCAATGCGGAGGCGTCACTGATGAGCCTCCCCAGGGTCGAAGGGGGTGTGTTTGGACCCAAGTGTGGACGGCTCGATCCCGACAAGTTGGTCCGATTCTACGCGAACGAGTTCTCCAAGATGGGGGGCGGGTTTGCCTTCAACTCCAACATCGAGAGGCTGATCGTCGGACCTTCGGAGAGGCTGGGCATCGATGGCGAGCCCTTCGTCTGGCAGGACTCAAGGGTGGAAGGCGTCAGAATTACCGGTCCCGAGAATGTAGAACTGTATGCCGAGACGATCGTCCTGGCTGGTGGCGCCTGGGAAAACGAACTGCTCGAGCCGATCGGCATTGACGGTCATGTCAAGGCGAAGAAGAGACAACTCTTCTCCGTCGAGGCAAAGGGAAAGAGAGGCCTCGAAGACTTGCTGCACACCAAGGGTTTCAGCGCTCTCGGTCTTCTCCCAATGGTGATACTCCCCAAGGCCGGGGTCCACTTCAAGCCGGTGAGCGATGAGAACGTCTTCTGGATAGCCTGCGAGGACGAGGTCAACAGGCCCTTCATAGACCTCCCCGAACACGACCTGGGCGCCTACACGGCCGAGGGCGAGTACTACGACCGGAGCGTGTACCCCGTGCTCACAGCCTATTTCCCCGACTTCACGAATGCGAGGATGAAGTCGATGTGGGCCGGCCTCTATTCCTACAACACCCTCGACTTCCTCCCCTTTGTCTTCAGGGAGAGGAACCTGATTGTAGTCGGAGGCGACAGCGGCAGCGGAATAATGAAGGGGGATTCCCTTGGAAGGATCGCGGACGCGGTCTACAGGGGCGAAAAGGAGGCCATACTCTATGGAGATGTCCCCTACGAAACGTCGAAGATTGGATTCGAAGACAGAAATGTCGAAAGAGAAGAGTGGGTCATCTGACCCCTTCGGGTGGTCAAACGTCTGCTGGTGAGAGTCAGGGATTCGGACTTGCTCTCTGGCAGGTGCGAGCCCACATGTGCGACATGGGAAATCTCCCCAGCACTAAAGAGGTGGGCCCACGATTCGCTTTTATCGACCCCCTTCAGGCCCATGCAAATGCCCAATCCGGGATCTGTCAGAAGAGACACGCCCAAACGAGGTTCGCGCTATCACTCTCCTACGTCAGGTGAGGCGCCCCCGGCCCCATTCTAGCTCGTCGGTAGTTCTCCTACTTTCTCCTCAATCTCGTCCGCGGTTTTCGCGTATTCCGCTGCTCCAATCAGGTCGACGAAGACGACTGGTTCGTTCCCAACCGTCCAGGCCTCGTGTCCTGGATGTACGTCGAATGCGTCCCCTGGCCCTACCTCCAGCCTTGCCCCGTCGTCCATTGCGAATCCCATGCGGCCAGAAATCACGTACCCTATGTGGCGGTTTTCGCAGGTCTCGGTCCTGGCGATGGGCTTCACTGACTCTGACCATTTCCAACCGGGCTCGAGGGTTCGACGACCGAACGTGAAGCCACCCATTGTGACGAGTTGGAGCTTCCCCTTGACGAGTTCCTTCACCTCGTCGGGTTCGCTCAGATTCGTCTTTGTCGCGGAAATCTCTGCAACTTCCTTGCCCCGTTTTGTGACACGGATCACGACTTTCGTGTAGTCCTTCTCCTGAATCACTTCGACCACTCTGTTTCCGCTCTTCTTCGCCCACGCTCTGACATCCCCCTCTATCGTAGGCTCGTTCGCCCGAAGTTCGATTACGTCACCGATTCTCGCCGTTCGCCACGTCTTGAACAAGTCCGTCAGAGGTGTCGGTGGGCACCAGATGCCGCGCGAATCAACGATAAAGCGCCTACTCGGCCGGTACTTGTTCTTCATCTCAAGTCCGGTCGCGTTTTCGAAGGCGTGCTTAAAAGACGCATACTCGATTTTCACACCTGACAATTGCTCTGCTGAATCGAGCGAGACGGAAAACCGATTAAGAACCCAATGGACTTGCTGACCGATGACCTTCCTTCCATGGATTCCAGCCCCTGAGACGGACCCAGTCTGCGGAATGGTGTTCGATGCGAAAACCACCGCTCTGACGATTGAGCACGCCGGAAAGACCTACTACTTCTGTTTCGCGGGATGCCTGAAGAAATTCACGGAGAATCCGTCCGGATATACGAAGTGACCTTCAGGAACTGGCAGGATTCTTATCATGGCCGATTCCTGCGGCAGCGTGAGGCACGGGTCGAAGGTAGTCGCAGTTGGGTGATACAAACATGCGGGGCACGCCGAACGTCCAACAGGTTCACGCTTTCGACGTCGGGGTAATTGGGGCCGGGATAGTCGGCCTGATGGTCGGCTACCGTCTTGCCTCAGCCGGCCTAAGGGTAGTGGTTCTCGAGAGGAACTCTGCCCCAGGGATGGGTGTAACACAGGGGCAGGCGAGCGTCGTTCATGTCGTGCAGCTCCCCTTCAGCTCGTTGAAGAGCCGGCTGGCTCGGGCAGGCAACAAACAGTACGACAAGATCTGCGCTGACTTGGGGGTTCCGCTGTTGAGGGTCCCGGCCCTGTTGGTGGCAAACGGACGATTAAGAATGCCCTTGGTCCTCGGAGCCTACATCTACCTGTGGTGGAACCTACGGCACGAATTCAGTCTTGCACTCGCCTGGGGCGGCACCCTCCGAAAGAAAGAACCACTCCTCTCAGATTCCGCCTCAGCAGGCATAATCGTGAACGGCTATGGCGTTGTCGACTGGCAGCGCCTCGTCGAACGCCTCGTCGAGAGTCTACGGCAAAGGGGGGTCAAATTCGTTTTCAACACGGAAATGACTGGAGTCGAAGTCAAAGATGAGATTGCCACACTCCGCACCGCGTCTGGAGGCTTTCCCTGCCGCTACGTCGTGAACGCTGCAGGATTGTATTCCGATGACGTGGCCCGGGGCATGGGGGTCGAGCTCGGGGAGCACATCCCGGGGCTCGGCGTTATGGCAGAGTTCGCGGACCTGCCGGTAAAGAGCATCATCGCTCCGCTCCCAATAAGGCCTGCAAAGAGGACAAAGGGGGGAGCGATAATACCGACGACCCACGGAACGGTCATCTTCGGACCCACTCTGAGGGAGCTCGAGAAGAAGGAAGGCTCCTCTACCACGGACGAAGACCTGCAGGTTCTCACGGAGAAGTTCGCTCCGATGCTGAAGCGTCAGGGGAAGCTCATCAGGCTCTTTTCGGGGGTAAGGCCCATATCCCCGACCGGTGATTTCATCATAGAATACTCAAAGGCCGCGAGGACTGTGAACTTGGTGGGAATCGAGTCCCCCGGCCTAACGGCAAGTCCAGCCATAGCCGACTTGATTCTCAGCAAGCTGAAGGAAGCCGGACTTCGCTCCGGGGGCTCCTAGAATGAGCAAGTACGGATGCGTCGACGTGGGAACAACGAGGGTCAAGCTCGGGGTCTATGATGAAAAGTTCACGAGAATCCACACGGAATACTCGACAGTCCCGGTCTCGCCGGAGGGGCTCCACGACCCGGAGCAGGTCTTCCAGACCGTCAAGCAGATGTTCAGGCGCGCGCGGGATTTGGGAGCGACCTCGGCCGGGCTCGCGACGTACAGGGCTTCAGTGGCGGCGTGGAGGAAAGATGGCACTCCTCTGACCCCTATAGTCACTTGGCTCAACGCCGACTCCCTCCAGACCTACGAGAAGCAACCCCTCTACGTGAAGGCCTTGGCCCGTGTCCCGCCCTTCGACCTGATCATATCTCCCTATTCCCCCCTGATGCGATTACTGAGACTGCAGGAGATGAGGCCTGAGCTGAAGCATCGGCTCGCCTCCGGAGATGCCATGGCCTGGACCCTGGAGTCCTACCTGGCCTACAGGCTCACCGGGAGGTTCCTATCCGACGCCACGAACGCGACCCTCACCGGGCTGGTTCACCCCAAGACCCTCAGGACAATCGGCATTGTCAAGTCGATGCTGAAGCTCGACCTTCCCGTCCCAGAAATCGTAGGCAACGCAGAAGCCCTCGGCAGTGCCGAAGGGCTCGAACTGAAGGCCCTCGCCGCTGACCAGCAGGCTGCGTGCATCTCGGAAGGAATCGTACGCACCCAGAGCGCTAAGGTGACAAACGGCACAGGGACCTTCGTGGACCTGCCCGTAGAACGATACTCCAGCGTAAAGGGACTTGTCCCCTTGGTCATCCTCAAGCTGAAGGACTCGGTCTATCACGGGGTCGAGGGTTATCTTCCCGCGTCCGGCCGCGCAGTCGACCTGCTGGCCGACCTAGGCATAATACGGGAGTACGGCGACCTTGAGAATCCCCCTTCCGCTTCCAAAGTGAAGATGGTGCCAGCCCTGGCAGGGCTCCAGCTGCCTCGTCTCCCCGAGGCAAAAGGGATCATCTCAGGAATCGACCTTGCCACCGACCGGAACTCCATAATCTCTGGTCTGCTGGATTCCATCGCCTTCCACGTCAGGCTCGTCATCGAAACTTCAAGGATGCGGGTCGAAGCGCTCCGTGCGAACGGTAACCTCTCCAAATCCACCGGTCTCCTAAGGAGGCTATCCTCAGTCACCGGCCTCCCGGTCGAGAGGCAAGCCGACTTGGAGGGGACGATGAGGGGGACCGCCCTGCTCCAGGCGCTCGCCGAGGACAGGCTGAAGGTCGACGACCTAGGTTCTACGCGGAAGGGGATAGAGGTAATTAACGAAGCAGGCAAAGATAGGCGTGACGGGGATTACCTGGAATGGAAGAGGCAAGTAGAGTCGCTGAAGAGCTTCAGAGCGTAGTCCCAGGGAGGGTCGTGGCCGATGCCAAGGCGTACCTCAGGGACTGGTGGCCGATCTTTGCAGTCTCTCCGGAAGAGGAGGGGAACGCACTGGCTGGAGTCCGGCCGCTCAATGTCGACGAAGTGGCGAAAGCCGTGAAATATGCTGCCTCGAAGAATCTCCACGTTCTCTCCCGCGGAGGCGGTAGCTCAGTGACAGGAGCCTCCGTCCCACACGGTGGAATAGTGATTGACATGACTGGAATGAACCAGGTGTTGGACCTCGACGAGACCAACAGGACGGTGACTGTGCAGGCAGGGATCAGACTTGCTGACCTAGAACCGAGACTGAACAAGAAGGGTTTCACGCTCGGACAGTTTCCGCAGTCATACGAGCTGGTGACCGTGGGGGGCTACGTATCCACGATGGGGACAGGGCAGTACAGCAGTCGTTACGGCGGGATTGAAGACTCGGTCATCAGGCTTCAGGTGGTCCTCCCGGACGGCGAAGTGGCCTGGACCCGGAACCGTGCCACTCCTAGATCTTCGGTGGGCCCCGACCTGTCCAGGCTGTTCATCGGCGCGGAGGGAGCCTTCGGAATCGTGTCCGCCGCTGAGCTGAAGCTGCACAAGGTCCCCAACCACACCTGGAAGGCGGCTTACATCTTCGAGGATTTTGCTGCTGCGGTCAGTTCGGGAAAGACGCTGATGGACTTGGACGTGAAACCGGCCGTCTGCAGAGTCTACAACGAAGTCGAATCGAGCTTCCAGTTCGGGATGCCGAAGCCCGTCCTGTTGCTCGCGTACTCATTTGCGAGTTCGACCGTCATGGAGGCAGTGACGAAGGAGGTCGTCGAGTCAGTCGGCCCGGGGGGGACTCGCGGGGAACCGTCGCTGGTAGACCTCTGGCTCGAGAAGAGGTTCGCCTTCCGCGAACAGATGGATGTAATCAAGAAGATGGGGTACATGCTCGACACCGTAGAGTTGGCATGCAGATGGAGTCTTGTGCTAGAGCTGTACGCAGACATCATGACCACCCTGGGTGCGATCGAGGGAGTCTCAGGGGTCGGAGCGCACGTATCCCATCTGTATGAGCAGGGTGCGTGCACCTACTTCACGCTGATCTTCAAGCCTGACACCGGGCTCTATTGGGACATCTGGAATGCCCTTTCGCAAATCGCAGAAAGGCACGACGCCACTCTCTCGCACCACCACGGCGTGGGGGTCCTGAAGGCAGGGCTCGTCCGCAAGGAAGTACCACGCGGACTCCTCCGCCTCATCAAGGGCGGGGTCGACCCGAAAGGGACGATGAACCCGGGCAAACTGATCTGACCCTTTCGGACGCGTCGGCGGTTTAGGGAGCGCGGTTTTATGTACAACTCTGTACATGCTCCCAGCATGGAATCCGACCAAATCTCTCTCCCAGTAGACGACCTGCCGAAGGCCTGGTACAACGTAGTACCAGACATCCCAGGTGGGCTCCCGCCACCGAAGGAACCGGCAGACGGCGAGTCAAGGCTCGAAGCGCTGGGGCGAAGGATGATCGGGGAGTGCCTAAGGCAGGAGACCTCCTCAGAGAGATGGGTGACGATCCCTGAACCGATACGGAATCTGTACATCCATTCGGGACGACCACGACCACTCTACCGGGCCCGGAGGCTGGAAGCGGCGCTCAAACTGAAGAAAGTGAAGCTCTACTACAAGAGAGAGGACCTGAGCCCAACTGGCTCGCACAAGGTGAACACGGCCCTGGCTCAGGCGTACTACGCTTCGAAGGAGGGCAAGAGCGTCCTGGTGACCGAGACCGGAGCGGGGCAGTGGGGGACGGCCCTCTCCTACGCGGCCAAACTGATGGGGCTGAAGAGCGTCGTCTTCTGGGTCCGGGACGTGTACGAGTGGAAGAATGAGAGGAGAATACTGATGAAGCTCTATGGCGCGGAGGTGCACGCTTCGCCGAGCCCGGAGACAACCTTCGGCAGGAAGCTCCTGAAGGAGAATCCCAAGCACCCAGGCTCCCTCGGGATAGCAGTCTCAGAAGGGCTGGAGTACACAGACGGCTCCCCCGACAGGGTCTACTGCCTGGGCTCGGTCCTCAACCACGTCCTCCTGCACCAGTCGATCATAGGCCTCGAGACCATTAAGCAGTTCGAACTCGTAGACGGATGGCCCGACCTCGTGGTGGGATGCCTAGGAGGAGGCTCGAACTTCGGTGGAATCGCCCTCCCCTTCGTCGGGGAAGTACTCAGGAAGAAGAAGAAATGCGATTTCCTCGCCTCACAGTCGGAAGCAGCCCCCAACCTGATCAACGGAGAGTACAGATACGACTTCGCTGACGTCGCCGAGCACACCCCACTTCTCAAGATGTACACCCTCGGTCACCAGCAGCGGATGAAGCCGATCTGGTCCGACGGGATACGCTACCACGCTGCCGCCCCCATAATCAGCGCCCTGCGCGATCAAGGCATGATCCGCGCTGTGGCCTATCCCATCGACGAGCGGGTTGTCTTTGAGGCCGCGAGGCTCTTCCTTGAGACTGAGGGCTGGCTCATAGCGGGAGAGTCTGCCCACGGCGTCCGGGCCGCCATCGACGAGGCGAAGAGGGCGGAGTCGAAGGGGGAGGAGAAGAGCATCCTGGTCAACATAAGCGGGCACGGGTTCTTGGACATAGACGCGTACTCGGACGTCTTGAAGGTCAAGTAGCGCTCCCTCTATATTGTCTGATGCCGACTAGAGCCTAATTCGGGAAGGCATTTAGTCGGAGGCCCCCCACCAAGCCTCGATGATGCAAGAACTGCAAACAATAGGTGCCCCGGAGGGGTCTTCCAGGGGCACGGTCACGGGCCGCAGCTTCGCGGTTTTGTTCAAGCTGGCGGGCTCTGACTCGATGAACACAAGAACCCTCGGACGTAGCCTGGGCCTCTCAGACCTCGAATGTCTTCAGGTCGTTGAGGACCTGCAGAGGCGCTACCTCGTGGACGTTGTCTCGAGGCTTGACGGAAGGACCGTAAGAGAGACCCTGCGTCTGACAGAGGACGGTGAGGCCGTGTTGGCGCGCTCGCTCGAGCAGATGTGCGAGCTACCGGAGTTCTCCTGAGACTGGAGCGTTTCAGCCGGCCTGAGGTTCCTCAACCATCAGGTCAATCGCTATTTCGGAGATGTCGGCCCCATATTCTGCGACCCTCCTAATGCTCTCCAGCATCAACTTGATTGAGGCGACCTGAGCACCACTCATCTTGGGCGCCAAGATTTCACCACTGAGCTTCTCTTCCAGCTGGATGGCCTCCCTCGTCTTACCAATTGCGTCTTCCGCGAGCTTGGCGTCGAGCCTGAGCAGGGCTGCAATCGAACTCTCGAAGATCTTCCTCGAAAGGGCAGTCATGTCCTGCACCTTCTTCACCGAGCCTTCAGGCATCTGACCGAGCTCCTCCGCCTGTGCCGCGATGGATGCTGCGTGGTCTGCGACCCTCTCCGCGCTCTTGGCGACTAGCCTGTAACCGAGGCAGTCCCTAGCCGACGACAATCCGATTTCTTCGATCACGGAGCGATCCCTCACCGCGATGTTCAGCTGCCGAAGGATGAAATGGTAGAACCGGTCGACTTCGTCGTCTCGCTGGACGACCTCTTCTCCGAGCCCCTTTCCCCCACTCTGAAGTGCCATGACCGAGTCGCTGAGCATTCCCGACGCTATTATCGACATCCGTTCGAGGGCCTTCTTTAGAGGCAGGTCCACGAAGCCCGACAGACACTGCGTCAGTATTCCTGACGGCGCCTCTTCGATTATCTCGACCCCCACAAGCTTCTTCCTGATTCCTTCCCTGATGAATGCCCTGAGCGCGATGTCCGACCTTCCGAGGCTGATTCTGATGGTGTCGTACCCGGCCAGGTAGTACGAAATGAAATGACGGAGGAGAACGTCCTTGTCGAGCCCCGGGGCGACCTCAATCAATGCCTCCGACCTGACGGCAGTTCTCACGTCCCGCCTGGGAATGATGAGCAGTGATGAATCAGGTTGCTCCACAACCCCCACCTGGTCCTGCTTCTTCAAGCCAACGTCCTTGACCCACCTCTTCGGCAGTGAAACGACGAAGCTGTTCCCTCCTGTCACCTGCACCTTCCTGAATTCAGGGACCCTCTTGATCTCTTTTCTAGGCTCCAACTATACTTCTGCTAATGTCAATAGGACTCACATATATTTGCTTTGCACTATGTTTCGACAAACCTTCATGGGCATAGCCGTTTGCATCTTTGAGCCCAAGGAGAATGTGTCCGAAGGCTCGAAGCTGCCATCCGGGAAGACCATGAGCCGGACAAGAGGGGGGAGGGAGGCCTGCCTAGGGCCTCCGAGCTGTCGTATGTAGGTAGATGATGGTGTCAAGGCTCTAGCGGTCACCGACGGGTGCTGTTCCCACGTTTGTTTGTTGGGTAGGATTGCGCAGCCGGAATCCGAAGTATACGGAGTATACAGCCGGCTTCCCACATGCCTTCCCGTTTTCCTCGATCTCGCAGGTGAACGGCCCGGGTTCCTCTCGACCTACCCCGGCAGGGTAGACGGCTGGTGCCCACCCTAGCTCGATGAAGGTATCTACGGGGATTGATAGGTGCTCCCTACATGTCAGGTAGTCTTTGCCTGCCATCAGGTGGGCACCACTTTGTATGTCGCGCAAGGGATGCCCGCGACATTCACCCACCCATAGTCTTTTGGACCTGGCCCGCCCTTGTCAGTGATTGCGAAGACGTATTGGACACTGAATCCTGCTCGTGTTACTGCAATGTCTTTATTGATTTGGAGTTCTTGGACCGGGTCGCCTGAGTTCTTGAATTCGACGAGAGTGGCCCTCCCGTCAGATTCGTACTCAGGCTGACAGGGCACGCGAGGGTTTGGTTCCACGCGTTTGTCGCCGTCACCGTGCCTGGAGGAAGTGGATTGCCAGCCTGTCGCACCGGTTGTGTGCTCGGCTGGGCAACGAAAGCGAATGGAGTCAGATTGAAGAATGGTGAGATGAAGTAGAGAAGTAAAGTTGGAGCCGTTAGGCTGAGATGTTTCTTGTTCTTACCTAATGTTTTCATCCGTAGCCGCTGGCGGGTAACATTGGGTATTTACCATTCCACTATGATTCGTCAGCTTTCTGGGCTCTTCCACGCGCTCGCGTGCAGCCGAGGGTCTGGCTCCAACGATGACGCTGGGTCGACGGCACGGTAACTCTGAGCGCTCTCCGAACTCGAATACATATTCTCTGTTCGTCCTATATATACAATATACGTTATGTCGGCGAGCAATATATCCCGTACGAGCGGGGCCAGTGCCGAAGATGAACTTCAGCAAGAATGGCGTAAGCACAACTGTTGTAGCAGCTTCTGTGGTTGTCGTTGTTGTTATCATCGCTGTCGGCGCCTATGTCGCGCTCGGTAGCGGGTCGACACAAACGGTAACTCAGACAAACACACTGACCAATACCCAGACAAACACAGTCACGACAACGTCAGTAGCCAGTGCCTCTTCGGCCTGTGGTCCTTCAGTGACGATCCAAGGGGCGGGTGGAACCCTGGTGTTCCCACTCATGTCAGCTTGGACCTTCGCCTACAACCAAGTTTGTCCCAACGTTCATGTCAACTATGCCAGCGTCGGCAGCGGAGCAGGAATTGCCCAGATTACAGCTGGGACGGTCAACTTCGGCGAAAGCGATGCTCCCCTGACGGCAGCGCAGTACACGGCACTTCCCTCTGGCTCGACACTCCTGACAATCCCGATATCGGACAGCGGCGTTGTTCCAGCCTACAACCTCCCTGGGGTGAGCACGCCTGTGAAATTCACAGGGGATGTTCTGGCCAAGATCTTTCTTGGTAACATCACATTCTGGGACGACGCAGCACTCAAGGCACTCAACCCCGGTGTATCCCTCCCTCACAATACGATAAACGTCGTTCACAGGTCTGACGGCAGCGGGACGATGTTCGCGTTCACAAACTACCTATCTGATGCCAACGCACAGTGGAAGACCAAAGTCGGGTCGGCCACCTCCGTCAACTGGCCGGTAGGCATCGGGTGCAAGGGCAACGAAGGGGTGGCAGGATGCATCGCCAACACCCAGTACTCGCTCGGACCTCTCGAAATCGCGTATGAAATCACCAACAAAGGCCTCATCTCATACGGCTCAGTCCAAAACGCTGCAGGGAACTTCGTCCTTGCAAACATTACCAACATCCAGGCGGCTGTCCAGGCGGGAGGCACTAAGGGTCTTCCAGCGGGCAGCGCTTCCTGGACCGGCTTCTCTATCATCAACAACATCTACAACGACACAACAGACAAGAACATCTACCCAATCACCACCTTCACCTACGCTTTGGTCTACCAGCATCAGACCGACCAGGTGGCAGGAGGGGCTACGGTGAACTTCCTCTGGTGGGTTGTGAACTCGGGTCAGAGTGCAGGCGGCAACATCGGTTATCCGCCGCTTCCAGCCAACGTGGTTGCGCTGGACGACGCTACCATCAACTCAGTCACCTACAACGGCACACCACTACATACAGGATCCTAGCCGACGGGCAGGATCCTGCCATCCTTTTATGATTAGAGAAATGGCTCCGGGACGGGCGATTCCGACGGGGACCGGACCAGTTCATAGACCCGAGATGCGTAGAATCAAAGGAGACGCCATACTGAAGGGGCTTGTTGCATCAGCAGCGTTGGCAGTGATCGGCCTGCTGGTTCTCTTGGGGATTGAGCTCCTTTCCGGCTCAGGACTCAGCATTTCGAAGTTCGGTCTTTCGTTTCTGTATGTGACGACCTGGGACCCGGTGCACGAAATCTTCGGCGCTCTGCCTTTCATCTATGGGACATTAGTGACCTCGGCGCTTGCCCTTCTGATCGGCCTGCCTGTGAGTCTCGGCGTCGCCATATTTCTCTCGGAAAAATCGAAGGGGAGGAGGCTCCTGAGCTACTCGCTAGGAACTTTGGTCGAACTGCTTGCGGCCGTCCCGAGCGTCATCTACGGTCTGTGGGGCCTGTTTTTCCTCAGCCCATTGCTGAGGCAATACGTCGAAACGCCGCTCAACACCTACCTAGGTTTCGTGCCACTCTTCTCGGGCACCCCCTTCGGCCTGGACTTCTTCACTGCCGGCATCATTCTTGCGGTCATGATTATCCCGACAGTCTCCGCAGTGTCAAGAGACATTCTGAACGCTGTGCCGAACAGTCAGAGAGAAGCGATGTACTCTCTGGGTGCGACAGATTGGGAAGTAATCCGCAAGTCGGTCCTTCCGTACGCCCGCTCGGGGATATTCGGGGCTACCATTTTGGGCCTGGGGAGGGCAGTCGGAGAAACCATGGCCGTCACCATGGTGATCGGCAACACGCCGAGAATCACCGCATCCCTCTTTTCTGGCGGGTACACGCTGGCCGCCGTCATTGCAAACGAATTCACAGAGGCTACCTATCCGCTGTATGTTTCGGCCCTCGTCGAGATTGGGTTGGTCCTCTTCGCGCTCGCGCTGACCATCAACTTTCTGGCTCGCCTCTTGATTTGGAGGATGACTAGGGGGACGAGGTTTAGGACATAGGAATGGGATTGAGAACTTGACAATATCAGGTGTGAAGGGAGGCAGGTGGAGGCGGCGTCAGGTCCTTGACAGAGCGATGACGGGTTTGGTGCTCCTGGCAGTCATCGCAGCCATAACTCCGCTCGTGCTGATAATTGGTGATGTCATCGTCCAGGGGGGAGCCGAGATGAGCCTGACGTTCCTGACTCACCTTCCAACTCCGGTGGGGGTGGCCGGCGGAGGAATCGCCAACGCCATCCAGGGGTCGGCCGTAATCGTTAGTTTGGCCGCGCTCATTGCTGTGCCGATAGGAGTAGGGGCCGGGATTTACTTCTCCGAGTGGCCGGAGTCTAGGCTGTCATTCGTATCGAGCTTCATGAACGACGTCCTGGCAGAATTCCCCTCGATCACTCTTGGCATCTTCGTCTACATTCTAATCGTGTTGACTACGAAGACATTCTCCGCTGCGGCGGGGGCTGTGGCACTGGCAATCATCATGATACCCATAGTGGCCAGGACAACCGAGGAGTCCCTGAAAATCGTACCTAACACCCTCCGAGAAGCATCGATGGCCCTCGGAATCCCCAGGTGGAAGACTGTTCTCAGGGTGGTGATTAGCACCGGGAAGGGCGGCCTTGCCACGGGCATCCTCCTTTCGGTGGCCCGTGCGGCTGGTGAAACTGCGCCGCTTCTGCTGACTGCCCTGGGCAGCAACTACTTCCTCAGTTCGCTCTCGCAGCCCACCGCGGCTCTTCCCCTTCTCATATACACCTACGGTATCTCCCCCTTCGCCGACTGGCACGCCGCAGCGTGGGGGGCTGCACTAGTCTTGGTGGCTTTCATGTGGGTCCTCAATTTGTCCGTCAAGCTTCTTATCGGACGGAGGTTCGCCGGAGTGCGGGCTGAAATCTAGGTGGATATGAGGATTGGAGGTTCAGGAAGAAATGGCTGTGCGGTCAACGGAAGGGATTGAAGTGTCAGAGAAACCAGCGCTCCCGCATTCCGCCAAGTTTGAGACCAGGAACCTCAGCGCCGGATTCAGCGGAAACATGGTACTCAAGGGAATAGACCTGCGGATCCCTGAGAACAGGATCACCGCAGTGATGGGTCCCTCCGGATGTGGGAAGACCACGTTCATCCGATGTCTCAACAGACTCCACGAGCTCACGCCCGGCGCAGCCGTCGAAGGAGAGGCATTACTGGACGGTGAGGACATCTACGACCAGAACGTAGACCCGGTGGCCATTCGTCGAAGAATCGGGATGGTCTTTCAGAAACCGAACCCGTTCCCAACCATGTCAATCTACGGCAACGTGGCCGCGGGTCTTACTCTCAACGGAGTCAGAAACAGGAAAGTTCTCGATGGCGCCGTCGAGAACAGTCTGAGGGGGGCATACCTGTGGGATGAAGTGAAGGACAATTTGAGCGCCTCCGGTGCGAGCCTTTCGGGGGGCCAGCAGCAGAGACTGTGCATCGCACGGGCGCTTGCAGTCGAGCCCGAGGTCCTCCTCATGGACGAGCCCTGCTCCGCCTTGGACCCGACCGCTACTGCGAAGATCGAGGAACTGATAGTGAACCTGAAGCGGAACTATACGATAATAATCGTCACTCACAACATGCAGCAAGCCTCCCGGGTCGCCGACTACACTGCGTTCTTCTACCTTGGGAAACTCATCGAATTCGACGAGACCGCTACGCTCTTCGAGAACCCAAAGGAGCAGCTCACCGAGCGCTACATAACTGGGAAGTTTGGTTGATGGTGAATCATGGTTAGACTAATGGACATGGGCTTGGACAAGCTGAACAGCCTCCTTCTCGAAATGGCCACCATGTCTGAGAACGCAGTCGCATTCGCGATCCAGGCTTACGAGACGGGGGAGAAGGCTGCTCAGGTGAGGGAATGGTCTCACGACCTTCAACAGCTGCACCGCCAGGTGAGCGACCTGTCAATGGAGGTGATGGCAAGATACCAGCCCGTGGCCTCCGACCTCAGGTTCATCAAATCATGCTTCGAGATTTCTTATGGTTTCTTCAGGTACGGCCGCTATGCCAAAGACATAGTCGAAGTGCTCGAGATGTTCGGGGACCTTAGCAAGTGCGACCACTCCTCCATCGCGGAGACCGCGCAGAAGACGCAGGAGATGATAAGGATGAGCATAGATGCCTTCGCCAGGAGGGACGTTGCGCTCGCAAGGCGGATACCGCAGATGGACGACTTCGTCGACGACCGCTACAGGAAACACCTCAAAGGAGTGATGGAACGAAAGGGGGACCTAAGATGCTCGATGTCCGCGACCCTGATCCTAAGGTACCTTGAGAGGATTGCCGACCATGCGACCTACATTGCAGAGTCTGTGGACTACATTGTCACCGGCGTAGAGCCTGCCGGCTGACCTAGGTCAACTGTCTTTCAGAGCTGGATCACTTTCGTCGACCTGGGACTCGACACGACCGCTATTTCGTCGTCCGTGGTCACCTTAATTCCGCCCCTGTCGGGACCAACCCCGTAGAGCCTGGCGTCGGCAGTCCGCGTCAGAGACAGCTCGATCCTGCTTCCCCAAGGCACTGTGTACCTGAGGGGGTGCTCCTTGGAGCCGAGGCGCTCAGTGTACGTGGGGACCACGTGGCAGATGCCGACTTCGTCTTCCTCGATGTGGGCGTGCCCTGTCGCTTCGAGGCGGTCGTCACTGATCTTGTCCGGGTACGAGTAGTAGCCCGTCGAACCGGCAGCAGTGGACACCACGACCCCGTCTCCAATGGCCGACTCGTCGATGGTCACACCCCTCCCTATCACATTGACGCTGTACCTGATGCAATTGCTCTCCGCCCCTCTCTGCAGGTATACGTCCGTGAAGACCTCACCCAGACTCTTCCCGTTCATCCGCACTTCCAGCCTCGCGTGCTCTCTGACGCTGAACCTCCCGTCCCGGACGTCGCGGAGTGCCCTTGGAAGCTCGTCGAAGTATACGGCGGCGAGGTACGCCTTCGAGCCGGTGGCCTTGCTCGAGCGGACCCCGACGAAGAGGAGTGGGATGGTCTCGGTCCTTCCGCACCTGCTGAAGATCCCGTCCCCGCCGACGACCACCCCTATGTCCGCCTTCCCGGACGTGACCTCCAGCCCTGCCTTCTCGATGACTCCCCTCAGCTCGCTCGACGAGACTTTGGGCTTCTCTCCGTCCAACAGCATCTTGACCTTCAAGCGACTAGGCAACCTCCCGCCCCATGAACTCAAGCATACTCCCCTCCCCACTTGAGGCCAAACCGGAACTGAGGAACCGCGTGGCCTTCGCGGCTGCTTCCTCCTGCTCGGGGGTGGACGCCCCCAGCATCGCAATCATGTTCAGAGAGTTCTCCACAGCGAACCCTCTGAAGTGGTTGTTGAAGTAGCCGTAGGTCTTCTTGGCCCTGCTTGTCACGTCTTTCACCTTCGGTGCCCACGCGGCCAGCTCTGACTGGCTGTACCTGTAGTTGTACCACGGCCTGCTCCCCCTGCCGTGCCACCGGATGAATGCGAAGTCGGCTGTGACGATCGCATCTGGCGGCAGGAGCGGCTCGTCCACGATGGTGTTGGCAACATTCCTGCTCCGCAACAGGGACCACACGTCGTCCCTCAACCATGACGGATGCCTGAATTCGACCGCGAACCTTACGTCTTCCGGGACCATCCCGAGGAAACCCTTGAGCCTGTCGAGGTCGTTCTCATAGGAGAAGGACGGCGGGAGCTGGATGAGCACCGGCCCCATCTTTCCTGTCGAGATCAGTGGTTTCATCAGGCTCAGGAACCGGACCAGGTCTGTCTCCACCCCCTTCCGAAGCTCCAGCTTCTTCTCGTGAGTCATGACCTGCGGGAGCTTGAGAGAGAAGACGAAGTCGTCCGGCGTGTACCTGGACCATCCCAGTACGAGGCCCTTCGAAGGATACGCGTAGAACGTCGAGTCAACCTCGGCGGTCTTGAACACCCGCGAATAGAACGAAAGCTTGTTCGTGCCCGGCGTCGGATAGAAGACTCCGGTCCACTCTTTGTACGACCAGCCAGAGGTTCCGATGAAGAGCTCGGACATCCTTCAACAGTTCAGAGCTTGAATTCCCGATTTAAGGTGATGGGTGGGCGTCACTCAGAGGACCGGCATCCATCCTGGCCGCGCCGACCAGCTTGCGATCGCATCGTGAACGTGAATGGACTCGAAGCATCTACCGCTCACGAAGAGCGCGTTCGGGAACCTCCTCACGCACTCCCGGACCAGGTCCTCAGCGAATCTCGGATTGGCCTGGGCTTCGAGAATCTTCCCAGCCTCCTCCAGACGTTTCATTTCCTCCTTCGGAGCCGCTGAGAAGCATTCTTCGATCTTGGCCACAGTCTTGCGGGCGTCAACCACAGTACCACTCTTCAGAATCAGGGTTATCTCCGCCCTCTGCATGTGGCCTATCCCAATCATCTTCTTGCTGCAAGGACAGGCTGTGATTCCCTGGACCGCGAATCTGTAAGTGATGGCTCCTCGCTCAGTTGCCCTCATAGTGACCTTCGCGAAGCGGTCGTCGTATGGGAGTTCGAACGCCGCCGTGACCTCGGAGCCAGGCTGCGTCTCGTTCACCTCCCGGCAGATTCTCCTCAACCACTCCTCCGCGCTAATCCCCTTGGAACGGTTCGCCGCTCGGACCAACCTGCTCATGTGGACGCCCCTGTGGAAGCCCGTGTTCGTCTGTATGCTCAGGTCTACCGGCAAGCTGAGAGAGGCACCCCTGAAGAGTACGCGAAGGTTGGCCACCCCAGCCTCGACTGCAAACCTCGACGGTTCCTGCTGGACGTCGGCGGTCGTGTCGATGAACCCGGCTGCTTCAGAAACCTCTTCTTCTTTCCTGGCCAAACGCCTTTTTCCGCCTAGGGCGTCTCCTTATGAAATTTTCTCCGCTGCGCCCTGCATGCCCAGCGGGTCGGGCACCCCTGCCCTCCTGAAGGAATCGGCCCTTCCGAGGCACCCGTCGCACCTCCAGCAGTGCTTCGTTCCGCCACTGTGGCAGCTCCAGGTGAGTTCCAGCGGGACCCCGATTGAGCTCGCCAGCCTGATCACCTGTGGTTTCGTGTGCGCGCGCAGCGGTCTCAGTATCCTCGTTCGCTTCACTTCGAGGACCTTCGACCCTTCCCGCAGCACCCGCTCGAGACCTGTGAAGAATGACGACGAAGCGTCTCTGAAGGTCTTGAGGTCGTCCTTGTTGTGCCCCCCCACTATGACGTCTGCTCCGACCTCTTCCGCGTAGGAAGCGGCTAGAGAGTAAAAGACTGCGTTCCTCAGGGGTATGTAGGTGGGAGGAAGTCCCTCGAACTTCACCCCCTCGATGTCTGAGGCTTCTTTCAGGTCTGGAAGTCTCACGAGCCTGTGCTCTGCGACCCCTGTCGCCGCAGCGACATCTCGGGCTGCGCTCAACTCCTTCTGAGCAATGCCGTGATACGCGAAGGTGATCGCCCTCGTGGAGTATCTCCTCTTCACAAGCTTCAGGCAAGTGGCGGAGTCGATGCCGCCAGAGAGCAGGACTACCGCTTCTTTCGTTGGCCCTCGACCCCAGGCAGGTGCAGCTGGGCAAGGAGATGGCTACCCTTGTTCAGACCCTCGTAGACGTAGACCCCGACTCCGGTCACGTTCTCTGGCATCCGGGGGGATATCCGGGCGAGGACCTCCTTCGTGAGGTTCTCCACAGTCGCCTCACCGTCGAGCAGTACTGTGGTCGCCTTTGGAGCCTGAATCGCAAAATCTCCATGGACCGTCTTGAAGCGCAGGGTGACGCTTCGGGCGTCCTCGCGGACCACGTACTTCTCGTTGATGAACAGCTTGTGGTCGAGGCTCCTCACGGCGTCTCTGATCACCTCCTTGGCGACCCCGAAATCCACCACCATGCCGTCGACCGGTCTTCCGATTATCTCGACCAGCGCGGCCGACGTGTGCCCGTGCATCACCGAGCATTTCTGCGTATGAGGTAGGATGTGCGCGTAGTCGAAGTTGAACGAGGGGTCGTCCATGAATATCGACTGGAGGTCCGAGCCGCTTTCACTCCCAATCTCGACTACCCTTATCCCGGCGTCCTCCCTGTCGCTCCTCAAGGAGCCCAACCTGATCAGGACGCACTTCAGTTTCATCTGCCCCAGACTCTTCAGGTCAGATTCCGCGAAGTCCCTGTCAACGAACACAAATGTCCCGTTCAACTTGAAATCTGCGGTCAGGTTCGTGTGCGGGACTCTGACGCCTTCACGAGCCCGGAGCCCGACCGATTCGAAGATCTCGGCAAGCGCCAACTGGAGGCTGGTTCGGTACGAACGACCACTCTTCCGGTATTCACGGCGAAAACTTCCGTTTTCAAGCCCCTTCAGGCGCGGGGCGAGCCGTTCGACTAGGGTCTTTGTCAACCCGTCCCGCTGAGAAAAGGGGTTTGTTTATAGCATTTGTTGGGCACTTCTTCGCGAATTCTGGCAGAGCTTAAGGTGCGGCCGCCGGGATCAGATTTCCCGCTCTGTCGGTTTCGAAGACGCGAATTGGATTCACACCAGCAAGAGCTCCTGGGCCAAGTCCGAAATATCTCGCTTTATTCGGAGGAGAAGCTCTATCGAGTTGTAGCGGATGGTCAGCGTGCCATGAGGCAGAGGAGATCTTGCTGGACTGGTCCTTCGCAGACTCGCCGATATGAAGTTCGAATCGTCCAACGAAGTGACCTTCTTCCAGTATTCCTTGCATTCTGTTACGTTATCATGTTCATGAACACTGATTCTTGCCCTTATCCGGTTTTCGGCAATCCCTTTCGCTCTAAGATACTTCATGAATACCTCTATCATCCGAGGATCGGAGTTCACAAACTCAACGCGGCAGTCGCGTTCCCTCTTGCTGCCCTCGCACCAGTACATGACTGTCCCTGCTGAGTTAAGGTCCATGTTGAATCAAACCGGCTCAATACTTAACCGCCCACAATCTTCGGTCGCACTTGCAGAATGAATACGATTTATACAGGCATTCTCTGTTCCGCCGCGCAGGTTGCGGCGTTGATCTAGTGGTTAGGATAGTGGCTTCCCAATCTCGAGGAAAGAGCCACTTGCGCGGGTCCGAATCCCGCACGCCGCACCTTCCCTCCGGTCTGAATCCCGTGGCCGTTATATGTCAGACCGGGGTATTCTGGCGTTGAAGCTCAAGCTCACCAGGTCCCCCTACAGGCACATGCTCGACGACCCCCAGTTCAGGCTCTGGATGGAGAACCTCGAGAGGGGGAGCGCGATTACCGCGCATGAATACTACCGGAGGATGGGGAGGATCTGCAGGGAGCTGGGGGTGACCCCGGAGTCGCTCGCCTCGATGGACGAGAAGAAGGCCGGGAACTTCCTCCTGGCCATGGTCTCGCACTGGGAGGGCAGGAACAGCCTTGCCAAGCTCGCATTAGTCGGGCTGGCTTCCGTCACCCTTGGGGGATTATCTGGGCTGGCATTCGTATACTAGACCTTTTGCGTAATTGCCATTCTTGACCCAATTTTCCTCGTTATTAGCACAAGGTACTCGATTTCGTCGGTGTGCAGATTCCTCCCACCATCATATCTTAACAAAATTATGA